>JBQCEJ010000556.1:0-3963 GCA_051960355.1 Verrucomicrobiota bacterium
AAGCCAAGAACCATTCCTACGCCCGCCGCGCCGAAGCCATAATGCCAGCCATAGCTGTGAGCCAGCCAGCCGCAGACAATCGGGCCGATGAAGGCGCCGAGATTCACACCCATGTAAAAAATGGTGAAACCTGCATCGCGCCTTGAGCCGCCCTCGGGATAAAGTTCAGCCACAAGTGCGCTCATGTTCGGCTTGAGCGTTCCGCTGCCAATGACCACCAGCACCAGACCGAGGTAGAAAGTTTGGGTTGAAGGAAAGGCGAGCGTGAAATGTCCCAGCGCGATGATGATGCCGCCGATCCAGACGGCGCGTTGCGCGCCCCAGAGCCGATCCGAAAGCCAGCCTCCTGGCAGCGACATGAGATACACCGCCGCCGTGTAGAGGCCGTAAATCGCGGTTGCCACTTTATCCGTCATGCCCAAGCCGCCTTTGCCCACGGCGTCCACCATGAACAGCACCAGCAGCGCACGCATGCCGTAATAACTGAACCGTTCCCACATCTCGGTGAAGAACAGCGTGTAGAGACTGCGCGGATGCTTCTGTGCGCCCACGACTGACGACGATGAATCCATACCAGCTACGGGCGCATGGGGATTCGAATTCATTTCGCGAAATTCATTGACGATGTGAACCGCTCCCGCAATAAGTCCGCGAGGTATTTGGTCGGGATGGAAGCCGTTTCCAGCACGGCTTCATGATAGCGGTCCAGGTTAAATCTCGCGCCTAGCTCGCGCTGGACTTGCTGGCGCAGACGATAATGCGCCATGCGTCCGACAAAGTAGGTGCTCAGTTGCACGGAGGATTGTTTCGCCCGGATGACTTTGAGCTTCGCTTCGCCCTCCGATTGGAACGCGTCTTCAGTGAGAAACTTCATTGCCTCGGCATCGGACATCTGCGTGCAATGCATCCGGTAATCCAACAGTGAATTAGCCACAGCACGCAGATAAAACTTCAGTTGCATGAGCCGCAGGCGAAGGTCGCCGCCGCCGTAACCCGCGTTCAACATTGCGATCTCGCCGTAAACCGCCCAGCCCTCAATGTAAGTGCCGGATTGCAAGGCGCGCCGGATCAGCGACGGATTGCGATTGGCGTATTCGAGCTGCACGTAATGACCCGGGTAGGCTTCGTGAATCGTCAGGATGGGCAGCATGTAATGATTGTATTCCTCCAGAAAACTTTTGACCTGTTGCGGCGTCCAATCCGAGGGCGGAGGGCTGATGGCGTAATAGCTGCGCGCTTTCGGATCGAGCGGCGGCGCGTTATCGAGATAAGCGAGTGAATTGCCGCGACGAAATTCCGGCATCTCGATCACGGCGCAGTTGTCCGGCTCCGGCAGGCGCAGGTAATTCCGTTCACGAATGAAGCTTTTGATCTTTTCAACCGTGGCACGTGCGTCGGCAACGAGATTTGTCGGATCGCTGTGCTCCTGATTTACCGCGTCAATGACCCTCGTGATCGTGGCGCGCCGGCCCGCCGCATCGTCCGGCGGCAGATTTTGGAAATGAAAATACTGCGGCCAGAGTTGCCGTGAGATCGCATACAACTCGGCCTGGACGCGGGTGAATTCAGATTCGGCGTCCGCGAAATTCTCTTCCGCCGTAATTCCGGCGTTAACCTCCAGTTGAAATTTCTTGTCGAACTTGGCCTTGCCCAGCCGCCAGTTGTCCTCAGCTCGGGCGCGCGCCGGGCCTTCCAGGAATTTCTGGTAATCCTTCAACGCGGCGGCCACTCGACCGGCGGCAGCTTTCAATTCCGCCTGCTGTGAGGTTTCGCCGGTGTAGTTGAACAGTTCGCTCTCGTAAAAGTGGATCGCTCCAGCGTTCTGACGAATGGCGGTTTCGAGAATCGGACGCGAGGGATGGGCGAGAGAATTTTTTGCTTCGGCAATGATCCGCGGCATTTGCGCCATGCGCGCAATGGCGTTGGCGATATTGGTCTCCTTGGGAAGCGTGGATTGGGCGACGAGCAGATAGACGCTGTCGTTTAGATAATTGCCGTAGGTGCGCGGGTCTTCCACGAATGGCCGCGTGTTCTCCATCAGCCAGAGTTGGCGCTGGAGATCGTTCCGGAAAATCTCAAAGTCAATTTGCCCGTCGCGGGTCAGCTTTTGATAATGGATCGCTTTGGGCAATTGCTTCAGCGTCTGCTCTGCGAAGTCTCGCCATCCCGCACGGGCTTTGGGCGAAATGTCATCCAGCTGCGCATCAAAACGATGGTCGCCCAGCATTGTGGCTTCGAGCGGTTGCCGCCGGAAATGTTCATCGAGGTAGTTTTTGAAAAAGCCGGTCAGCCGCGCATCTTCTGTTTCCTGCGCCAAGGCTGGGATCAGGTCGACACAGAGAAGCAACGTTGCCAAAAGGATTTTGCTGATCATTTTCATGTGGCTGTTTGAGGGTGCCGTGAGAAATCATCGGTCCCGTAATAATTTGGGATTTGCCCAGCCGCCTTCGTCTCGTGAACGGTAGCCGGCGGTCTCGCCGACGCTGTCACCAACGACTCGCAAATTCAAGCGCTTCACTTGATCAACAGGGATTTTCAGAGATTGCGGCGCATCGGTTTTCTTCATCGGACGGCTGCGCCAAAGCTCGCGGCCATCACCGGCAATCACAAACTCAATGGTGCTGTTGGTGCGCGTGTGCTGGCCAACTCCGACCAGCGCAGTGAACGATTTGAAGCGGCCGCACAAGTCATATTCGGTTTCCGAATTGGCCAGCGCGCCGAGTCCTTCGTGCTGTTCGCCGCCGAAATTCAGTGCTTCGGACGTGACCGTTTCTTCCGACCAAACTCCGCGGGCGCCAGCGGAATGGATGGGTGTGAGATCGGTCAATGGCAGTTGGGCTGGCAGCAGCGACGACGCCGTGAAGGTCAGTTCCGCGCGCTTCTGGCTTTCCACGCCATCCTGCCAGATGGCGGCGACCTGAACAATGTTGGTCGCGTCCCAATCCAGCCCGCGCAAAGGGAAGCTGGCGGTTGGTGTGTAACCGGCGAGTTGACCGTTCAGGTAAACCTGATAGCCGGCATTCAAATACTACTGTTCCTGCCAGTGCAACGTGATGTCCGTCAGTCCGGTGCGTTCGACGCGCAGACCTTCCGGGGCGCTGGGCGGAAAATGATACGAGTCAGCAGGCGCGAATTGAATTTCCCAAGAAAGTTCGCCGGTCGCGGTAGGCGCTACTTGAATGCTGGCCCAGCCCTGATGATTAAAAATCTGCACTGGCAGCTTGCCTCTCGCGCCGCGCACCGTTGCGGTTTTAATGGCGTAATTGGTGCCGCGCGGACAAGCGAAATGCAGCGAGTAAGGATCGCCTTGGATGACTCGGCTCAGCCCTTTGAAAACGCTTCTTTGGCTCTGCTTCATCGAGACAAGATCCACCCAGCCTTGCGTGATGTGGCGGCTGGTCGAGACCAGTTGGATCTGCCCATCATCCGGCACAAGACTCAATACGCGGCAACTCGTGGGCTCGGCTTCCACCACCATCCCGGCTTCCCAGGCTCCGAGATATTCGTGATTCCAAAAATCGAACACGTGGAAACGCTGGTTGGCCGGCAGGCCGAGATCAGCCCAGCGCAGAAGGGTTTGCTCGGATTTACTTTCGTTGAAATTGAAAACGCCCACGACGTCGTAACTGCGGTCCAGGTGTTTGATTTTCAAATCCCAGATGCGTTTGTTGTCCTGAACCGGAAAGAGGTCAAGCGGACGCGCATCAACTGCGGGATAAATGCGCTTGAGCAATTCGACTCTTTCCGCAGGCAAGTCCATCAGGCGATCGCTGGACATCAACGCCTGGCCGGTCAAGCCTTGCAGCGTCGCCCAGACACGGGCTTGATCGAGTGTCAGTGGCGCGCGAACGAGCACGACGTCGGGATCGCAATACCAAACGGTATTGTGCAGGTAGTAATATTGCAGGGTGGCGCGCAGGGCCACCTGGAAGCCGCCCCAGCCAAGCACGATATCGCCGCCGG
>JBQCEJ010000557.1:0-6749 GCA_051960355.1 Verrucomicrobiota bacterium
CACATTCGCGGCGGGGGTGCTCAGCGCGACCGATCCCAGGAGCGTCAGCGCGATGACAATCGCCAGCATCTGCCAATGCATCCAGAGGGCTTGAAGATACGCAGCCCACGGCAGTGTGTGTTCGTGAGACGCACTTACCGCCGCAAAGAAAACATAAAACACCAGCAGCGCCAGTCCGCTGGCCAGCCAGCAACCCGTGAACTTGCCCGCCATGACCTGCCATCGCGTGATGGGTTTGGCCAGTAACGGAAAGATCGTACGCTGCTCCCGTTCGAACGGAATCTGGCGAGCGGCCGTCGTTATGGAAATGATCAGCGCGGCCACCCAAATCAGCTGGAGGCAGATCTCCTTCAGATACCGGACGATGTGGCCGTCGTTGAAAATGTTCACACTGCCCATGATCAACGTGATCAGTGCTGTGAGAATGAAGAGGACGTAGAAATCCTTTCGGCGATACAGCTCTTTGATAACCACTCCGGCAACAGCAAAGATTTTATTCATATCACGCTTGCGGCGAATAACCGACAACCTTCAAGAAGATTTGCTCCAGGTTGCATTGATATTGATTCATCAGATCCGAAACACGCCCGGAGACTTGAAGCTGGCCCTGATGGAGGATAGCCACGCGATCGCAGACGGTTTCGACTTCTCCCAACTCGTGTGAGGAGAAAAAAACGGTTTTCCCCTCGTCCTTTAGACGCTGGATGATTTCCCGGACTTTCATTCGTCCCAGCGGATCGAGGCCGCTGGTCGGCTCGTCCAGCAGCAACAAATCGGGGTTGTTGATCAGCGCCTGAGCCAAACCTGCTCGTTGCTGCATGCCTTTGGAATACGTCCGGATCGGCCGTTTGCGCGCATGCTCAAGTTCCACGAGTTTCAACAACTGGTCGATGCGCTTTTCAATTTCCGATTTGGGAATCTCAAAAATCTTTGCGTAGAACCGCAACAACTCTTCGACCGTGAGAAATTTATAGTAGTAGGTCAGCTCCGGCAGATAACCGATGCGCTGACGCGAAATCGGTTCGCGCACGTTCACGTCGAACAGGTAAGCCGCGCCGCCCGTGGGATTCACGTAGCCCAGCAGAACGTTCATAGTGGTAGTCTTGCCGGCGCCATTAGGTCCGAGAAAGCCGAAGACTTCGCCGGCATTCACGCTCAGGTTTAAACCTCGCAACGCCACTTTGGTCGCGTGCTTCAATTCGCGACTGCGGTATTCGACCTGGAGGTTTTCCGTTTTCAGAATAACGCTCATACGATTCTCATTACCAAACGCAGTGGTGAACAGACCAGTCAAATAGCGGCTCGAACGAAAAAACCCGAAGCATTCAAGCTTCGGGTTTGAATTGATTCAGAAACTCTTAGTTAGTCAGCTTGTGACCATCACTGTCTCCCAGAGAGCATGTGGGTGCCTCCGAAGTGTTCCCGATAGTATATGTGCCAGCAGAGGGGCAAACCGGCATGGCACCGGTGTTACCACGACCCATATATTTAGCGACTTCAACTGAGTCTACAGCAGCGCTCGCGCCGAGACCAGTTTCAAGAGCGAGTTGCTGTTTGGCTCCATCGATCTGGCGAAGGTTGTTGATGCAACCATTTTTCTGAGCGGTGGCGCGAGCTTTCACGAAGTTCGGGATCGCGATCGCAGCCAGGAGGCCGATGATGGCCACCACGATCATGATTTCAACGAGCGTGAAGCCAGCGTTACGGGAGTTCTTAATTTTCATACTACTTAGTTTACCTTTCTTATACGGCGTGAACACGGCGTCAGGCGGTTTATATTAAGACTGTCTTCGTTCACTGATTGCCTGTCGCCAACCGCAGTTTGCAAAATAGCAGAGCTGGTGCCAACCGCTCCGTGCGAAAGATTCAACACCGGATTTCCCATTTTGTTTCAAAATTGTGCTGAAAACCCTCGAAAAGGGTTTCAAACACCGCGATTGAAAAGTCCTTTGTCTCTCTACAGGACACTCGTGTATTCCTCGAAAACACACTTTGACAGGTTCGCAGGTCATTTCTTTTCCCCCGCTGCGGTCGATTCGCAGTACCGCGAGTAGTTGGCCAGAAAGCTGGCCTGGAATGCGTCGAAAATTGAAATCACACCCGCGTCCAAACCCGTTTCACCGGCTTCGTCAAAGATCGTCCGCGACCCGTCGTTCCGAATCGCGAATGATTTCAGATTGTCGCGCTGCCGATCGCCGGAAACGAGGGTTGAGCCTTTAATGATCCCGAATTGTTGGAACGAGTTCAGATAGATCGTCCGCGTTGAATCCGGTTCCACCCGATACAATGAAGTGCCTTGGTAGAGCTGCTTTTCAGGAACCGGAATATTCAAAACATCCAGCAAGGTCGGCAGCAAATCCACTTGCGAGCCAATGGTGGGGTTCACACGATGGCTTTCCCGGGACGGGTCCATCAAAATCAAAGGAATGTTGGCCAATTCAGGAGTGATAGCCCAACCATGACCAATCGAGCCGCCATCTTCGCCCAGCATTTCTCCATGGTCACTGGTAATCACAATCAGCGTCTTGTCCAGCAGCCCAGAGCTTTTCAACTGATCCACGAGGCTGCTGATGATCCAGTCCATGTAGCGCATTTCGTTATGATACAGCGGCGTGTAATCTCCCATTGTCGTAAGCCGATATTTGGAAAATTGGGTAGGAACTCCGTCGTACGGATAATGCGGAGCCGCGGGGATGTAGGTCAGGAAAAATTTCTCCTTCTCTTTCGCATACTGTTTGATCTGCTCCTGCATCGCTCCCAAGGTCACGTCTTCGCGGACGCCCCAGGACACTCGCCGTTCCTTTCCCGCGCCGGGCATGTTGTCGGTGTCGTACATGCGGTCGATCTCGCGTCCTCTCAGGAAATCCCTGAATCCGGTGTAGTCGAAAGAGGATGAGTAAAAGAGCGAGGACTGATAGCCGTGTTCGTGCAGGATTTCAAAAATGCTCTTTACGCCGACATGCTGTAATGTGAAGGCGTGATAATCTGGCACCGGATACAACCCGGTAAAGGTTGCAAAACGAGCGTTGATCGACCCGGCAAAACTGGAGAAGAAATTCGGAAACAATTCCATCCTGTCCTTGTATTTCGACAGCAATGGTTGCGTCGGTTCTTTTCCACTGAAGAGCGACAGATGTTTGTTGTAGGTCGATTCCTGGAAAATCAGAACGACATTTAGATCCCGGGGTGCTCCGGCGGCGACGGCTGAAGCGGGCTTCTGCAAGAGCTGCGTCATTCCCAACTGACGGGCCGTTTCCGTGAACTTCCCCTGATCCATCAGTCGGCTGGCGGTCCGTCGCAGCAATGGGCTGGTTTCCGCCAGAAGCAGCGCGGCCTGTGGCTCGATCTTATCGATCGTCATCAGGTATTTGCCGGCAAAACCGAGCAACAAAAACGAGAGCAACACATACGAGATGCCTGGTGCCAGAGTTGGCCCGCGAGAGATTTCACGTCGCTGAATCCACGTTTGCGCCGCCTTCACGAGGAGAAAATAAATGCCTGCCGTCGCAAACAAAAAGATTGCAGCCCTTGGCAGATACGGCCGGGCCATCCGCCACATCATTTTCGGCGTTTCTCCCAAACCAAGAGAAATCACTTGCCAATCCAAACGCGCGCCGGTGATTTGTGAAAACCGGAGGTCCAGGAGCGTCCAGGCGATAACGATTAAACCGACGACGTCCAACCACCGGATTGATCCATTCGGCCGCCAGCGTTTGTAGCAGAGTCCAAGCAGCAACAAGATCGCGCAGATCAGCAATTCACCGAGGAAATAATGCGGCAGTGAAAAACCGAGGCTCAGGAGTTTGTTGTAGTTAGGCGCGCTCGGGAAATTGTTGTTGGAAAACAAGAGAAACGCCGAAAAGGCAAATGGCAGGACGGATGACCAATCCTTCAAAAATCCGCGCTTCCAGGCAATCATCGTCAGGCCAGCAAAGAGAACCAGCGCGCCCGCGGCCAGAACCGCAAATTCAGGATTCAAGCCCGCCACAGTCAGTTGCGGCGCAAAATCGTGGAACAGCAGAAATCCAATTCCTCCGCACGCGAGTGGAAGGCAGATCCACCGCAATCCCAGTGGTTTCTGACTGGTGAAACTCGCAAATACCGACGCGATTCCAATACAATCAACAATAATTAAAGCCGTGCGATACGCCACGAGATCTCTCAAACATAAGGCGATGTAAGCCGTGGCGAATATCGCTGTGACTTGCAGGACCAAAGCCTCCCGCCCGGTCCGAGCGAACGCGTAGTAAACCGCCGCATAAGCCCCAATCCAAACCGCCAGAAACGGCGGCCGGAAGAACAAGTTGAGATTGAGATACGCCCCCAGATCATTCCACTTGAGAGTTCCACTCATCAATGGATGCAACCAATTCTTGTCACCTTCGCGGAAGGTGAGGAAAATAAACAGCAAGGCGAGGATCAGCATGCATAGATTCACCGCCCGGATTTTTCGAACTCCCGAGGCCGCACATTGCTTGCCCAGTCGCCACAAGTTGATTCCCACAAGAACCGCGAAACTGTAGAAAGCCAGGTGGTTGACGGCCCCGAAAGGTTCACCAGAAATGCGCCAGTGAATTTCAAAGAGGTACTTCCGACTTGCTGCTATGAGAGCAACTTTGATCAGGCAGAGAATCGCAAAAAGCGGAATAAGACGAATGAAAATCCCCTCTGCATTTCCAAAAGCACGTTGAAGGCGAGCATGAAGTAATTCCAACCAGCCTGGCGCCTGTTGCTTTAACGCAGCATCGACCAACTCTGGGCTACTCTCACTCGTAATTCTACTCATGCATTTTCGGAATCAATTCCGACCAGTCTGCCTCATCGGCTGACCTCGAAGCGAGGAATTTAATGCTGTCACTTGATGCTCTTGAGCCGGCAACGATTTCAGAGAGCCTGGTTGCCTCAGGTTGATTTTCACAGTGCTGCACCGTGCCCGTCAGTACCAGTTCACGAAAAGTCGCCGATGATCGCTTTGAGGCAAACGATGGAGGCGGTTCTGCCGTGGCCCGACCCAGACAACAGCCGCCTGAGAACCGTTATTTGTCAGGAAGTGCGTTCCGACAGGTAATTCCACAACTTGATTGGTTAAAGTATTTCCGTCCAAAAATCCGGTCACTTTTCCTTCTTGTTCTGGGATCCTGAGACTATCCAGTCCACCAGCATACGTTCCCGCCAGATCGGACCCTTCGATGGTTGAGATGCGATAACGGCCGGGATGAATGACTTCGAATGTTCCCCCGCCCTGTGGCAGCACTTTTCCCAAAACCCAAAAGTCGTCGGCCAATGATACATAATGCTCATCGATGTAGTCATGATCCTGCTGAGGAAGCCAATCCGTTCGGTAACTTGGAATCAGCACAGGAGCTGGATTATTCGCCAGCATATCCCTGATTTGAGGGCCGGAACTGATGAAACTTGCAAAGTTCAAACTATGCAGGAAACCGTGAGGATCAACTATCCGCCGGGTGGAGACCATGCCGATACCGTCATAGACCGGGTCCTTTGCCGGATCAGTTAGGTCTTCGGCCAGCCCCATCAGGTGCTCCTGCCGCGAATTTGACCATTCCAGATGTCTGAAGGTCGCAATCCCAAACGGAACCAGGTGCGCAAACACAAATAGCGACAAGCAGAGACACAGCGTTTCGTGACTCGCCGAACTCTTCATTCGATCCCAAAAAGTGATCCCATATCGAAAAACGAACAGAAACGCGTAAGGAACCAAGTGTAAAACATTATAAGGAAATGGTGCCGGATTGACGATCAATACCCCAAAGGCAACCAAAAACAACAAGGCTTCGGGCAAAGCGCCCTCCCAATTCAAGGCCAGTTTCCCGCGCCGGCGGACGTCGGCAACAATCGACACCAACCCCGGAAGGACGAGCGCAAGCAACAGTGGTGTTTGAGTCAGAAGGCGTTTTAAAGCTAGGCCGGGGCCGAACCCATGGCCCTTTGCGGATGCTGTGGAGAGAAATTGATTGGTCATTAAAAACAAATCCCATATTCCCATGATTCCAAACCACACGCGCAGGATCAGGCATGTCAGAATAACCCCGCCAGACCATGCCAAAAACAGCTTCCATCGAGGCAAATTGTGCCCCGGCCTCGGCGAGACCAGGATCATCAGTGAAATCGGAAGCGTGTAAGCGAAAGATTTGAAAGCGATGAACTCCAAGGCCGCAGCAATGACACCAACAAAGAAATAGCCGTACCATCCCGTCGGACCAAACCGAACAGTTCCCCACAGTAGCAACAATCCCGTAAGCATTAGATTGTCATGCCGTATCTCGAATCCGTAGTCCCAGAGGGGAGCAAGCGTTCCCACCAGTATCAACGCCACAAGCCAACGCCGGGACAGCAATCGCGCACCGGTGCACGCGGCCAGAAGCATCCAGTTAAACCAAAAAATGACCACCATTACCAAACGGCCAGAAGCGAAAAGATCAACGGATCGGGATGTGGCAGGAATAAACCAAGAGAGCAGAACTTGAAACAAAGTGACGTGCCCTGCCACCGCTTTATCCTGGGCTGTCGCCAAAATCTTGGCGACATAGAGTTCCATGCACTCATCGACTTGATAAATGCGCCTGGCTGCCAGAAGCGGAAGAAGCCCATGGGGTCGGCGCTCGCTTCGCTGTACGTACGGAAGTTGCCGAGCAAAGCATCTGCGAGCGCGTTGCCAGTGGTATTGCTGTTTCCTTCGGTGCTGAACGAAAGGTTGCCCGTGTATGACGGCCGGCCATTCTGATCGA
>JBQCEJ010000558.1:0-2856 GCA_051960355.1 Verrucomicrobiota bacterium
CGAATGGCAGGCCGCCAATACGCGGCTGAAGACACGCAGGGCGCGGCCTGGCGATGAATCGCAAACGCACTTTGCCGCCGTCCGCGATGCCGTCGGAGAGGAACCGATTGCCGCGGGCGGTTGGCAGACCAGACGGATGAGAAAGACACTCTTGTAACCAATGAAATACTTTTTGACCGCCGCTCGTGACGCTGTCGGATGAGGAACCGATGGCCGCGGGCGGCTGGTCGTTTTTATATGGCCAAACGAACACAACTGAAACGATTGCTGATGCTGGCAATGCTCTTGGGAGCAGCGTTTGCCGCGCTCGGCTATCGCCTGGTTGACTTGCAGGTGTTGCGCCACGGTGAATTGCAGGCGATCGCCCAGCAGAACACCAAACGCGAGTTTCTCTTTGAACCGCGGCGCGGTGATATTCTCGATTGCAAAGGGAATCCTCTGGCCACCAGCGTGACTGTGAAGCTGGTTTGCGCCGATCCCAGCCTGGTCGGCCCGTACGCCGCAGAAGTCGCTCGCACCATTGCCCCGCTGCTGCAACTGCCGGAAGCGGAGGTTTACCAACGCGTCCTGCCGCGCACCCGCGTGAATGAAAAAGGAATCACGCTCACCAATTCCTACGTGCGCCTGAAGAGCCGCGTGTCGCTGGAAACCTGGGAAGCGATCCAGACTGCCATGAGCACTCTGTCGCTTCCGGTGGATGAAAAAAAGCTGCCCAAATCGGAACAGGCACTGTGTCGCGCGCTCCGGCAGAAAGCCATTTTCGCCGAGGATTATCCGATTCGCGTTTATCCCAATCAGAATCTCGCGGCGCACGTGCTCGGCTTTGCCACCACGGGTGAGCGCAAGATCGAAGATCATATCATCAACGAAATTCAGGGAAGAGACGGCATTGAGCTGATGCTCAATTCCAAACTGAACGGTGTGCCGGGCTGGCGTGAGACGGAGACGGATCGTCGCGGTCGCGAAGTGGTTTCCCTGCGCGGCCAGGATGTTGAACCGCGCGAAGGCTTGAATGTCGTGTTGACCATTGATTCGGTCATTCAGCAGGCGGTCGAATCCGTGCTGGCCGAAACGATGGAACAACACACGCCCATCAGCGCGTGTGGCATCGTTGTCCGTCCGCGAACGGGCGAAATCCTGGCGATGGCGACCTTGCCGACTTTCGATCCCAACAATCCTGGCGCGGCCAATCCGGACGCGCGCCGGAATCGGGTGATCGCAGACGTCGTTGAGCCGGGATCGACTTTCAAGATCGTGGTGGCTTCGGGTGCGTTGAGTGACGGGTTGGTGCGGTTGACCGATATGTTTGATTGCGAACACGGGCATTTCGCTTTCGCCGGACGGGTGCTGCATGATCATGAATCCTACGGCATGCTGTCGGTCAAAAGCATTCTCACAAAATCTTCCAACATCGGTGCGGCGAAAGTAGGCATTAAAATGGGTGAGAGCCGACTCTATGACTACATCGACCTGTACGGTTTTGGCGAGCGCACCGGCATCACGCTCCCCGGCGAAGTGCGCGGAATTGTCAATCCTTTGAAAAGCTGGAGCAAGGTGTCCATTGCCCAGATTCCGATGGGGCACGGCATCGCCGCCACGCGTCTTCAGATGGTCATGGCAATGAGCGCCATCGCCAACAACGGAATCTTGATGCGCCCGATGCTGGTGGATCATCTGGAAGATCCGAATGGCAACGTGTTGGCGCGGTACGCCCCGCAGCCGGTGCGCCAGGTGATCACTCCCGCCGCCGCGAAGATGATGGTTGAGGCGCTCAAGACCGTCGTGACAACCAATGGCACAGCGCCCAAAGCAGCCATGGAACATTACACCGTCGCTGGAAAAACCGGCACGGCGCAAAAAGTCGAAGGCGGCCAATACGTTCGGGGCAAGTATGTCGCATCGTTCATCGGCTTTTTCCCGGCGGACAATCCCGAGCTCTGCATTTCCATCGTGCTCGAGGAACCGAAGGAAGGATATTACGGCGGGCAGGTGGCGGCTCCGGCGTTTCGGAAAATTGCCGAGCGTGCGGCCAGCTATTTGAACATTCGTCCTGACATCGAAGATAAATCCGAGAAAACCGACGCCCTGGCCCAAGCGGATTCCGCGCTCCTCGGAGTCTCCATGCGCACACCATGATCAACTCATCTTTCAAACCGCACGTCAGCTCGACCTTCGCATTAAAGTAAACGTGGAAACCAAAACGCTGGATTTTATTCTCAAAGCTTGCGGCGGAAAATTGGCTCAGGGTTTGAAGGTGACCGCGATCAAGCGCGTCTGCACGGATTCGCGGCAGGCCGGCGATGGCGATTTGTTCATCGCCCTGGCGGGTGAACGATTCGATGCGCATCAGTTTCTGCCGGAGGTCGCCAGGCAAGACGTCGCCGCAGTCGTGGTCGAGCGCGCCAAAGTGATTCCCGTGTTGCAGGGCTGCGCGATCGTCGTTGTGGACAATGCCCGTCGTGCTTTGGGCCAATTGGCGGCTGAGTATCGAAAAGAGTTTTCGTTGCCGGTCGTTGCCGTCGGCGGCTCGAATGGAAAAACCACGACCAAAGAATTGATCGCCTCGGTCTTGAGCCAGAAGCTGCTAACGCTCTGGAGCGAAGCGAGTTTCAATAACGACATCGGCGTTCCACTCACCTTGCTGCGCCTTGAGAGTTCACATCGCGCCGCAGTGCTGGAAGTGGGGACGAATCATCCGGGAGAACTCGCGCCGCTCGTGAAAATCGTGCAGCCGAAATACGGCGTGATCACGAATATCGGGCGCGAACATTTGGAATTCTTTGGAGACATTGAAGGCGTCGCGAAGGAGGAGGGGACGCTCGCGGAATTGCTTCCCGCCGATGGCAAACTGTTTTT
>JBQCEJ010000559.1:0-10099 GCA_051960355.1 Verrucomicrobiota bacterium
GGCCCAGCCAGCGTTCGATGGTTACGGCATCAAACAGGTCTGAATTGAATTCCATTTCCGCAGTCCAGCCGCGCTGCTGCGTGTGAATCGTCAACGTCAGATCGAACTTGGCTGTTCTCGTATTCAGAACATTCAGCGTCGTTTCCAATCCGGGAAACGCGACATTAGCGCCAAGCGCCGGTTGCAGCACGAACATCACATGAAACAATGGCGCGTGAGCGATGGCGCGATTCGGTTGGATCGCTTCGACCAGTTTCTCAAACGGAAGTTCCTGATGCGCGTAGGCCTCAAATGCCGTGGCCCGGATTTGGCGCAACAGTTCCCGAACCGTCAACGCGCCCGCCGGATGGGAACGCAGGACGAGCGTGTTGCTGAAAAATCCGATGAGCCGCTGAGTCTCGGGACTTTGACGGCCGACCATCGGCACGCCAATCGGAATATCTTCCTGCTGCGTGAGACGATGGAGCAACACGTTGAATGCGGTCAGTCCCAGAATGAAAGGCGTGACGCCTTCGCCACGGCACAATTCTTTCAACTTGGAAACCAGCGAGGCGGGCAACTCGCGCGAACAATGGCCGCCGCGAAAGGACGAAGCGTTGGGCCGAGCGCGGTCCGTCGGAAGTTCGAGCCGATCGGGAATCTCGGCCAACTGCCGTTTCCAATACTCCAGATCGTCCGATCCGGTCGCCTGATCGAAGCGCTGTCGTTGGGCGGCGGCATAGCTGTGGTATTGAACGGGCAAATCCGGCAGACGCGCGGCTTCTCCAGCGACGCCGCGCTGATAAAGCTCGATCACTTCGTTGAAAAACAGCTCGAACGAAAAGGCATCCGAAGCGATGTGATGCATGTTGACGAACAGGACGTGTTCATTTTCCGCGAGCCGAAAGCATTGCGTGCGCAGCAGCACATCACCCGAGAGATCAAACGGCCGGCAGGCTTCAATCGCCAGGCGGCGCTGCAATTCGCGTTCACATTCGCCATTCGCCAGCGCACTCAAATCAGTGATCGACCAGAATTCCGCGGGCGCATCGAAGACTTCCTGCCACGGCTCGCCTTCAATGCAGACAAAGCGCGTTCGCAGAATCTCGTGGCGCTTCAGCACGACGCCGATGGACCTATGGAGAATGGCGAGATCGAGTTTGCCCCGGAGACGAACGGCGACGGGAATGGAATACAAGGCGCTCTGCGGGTGCAGTTGATCCAGGAACCAGAGACGTTGCTGGGCGAATGACAGCCGGGTTCGCGAATTGGCGCGGGACAAAGCGGCGGGCGGGATGCGGGCGGCCGCTTCTTGCGGGCGCGATTCCAGCGCTGGACGTTCGACGGCCAGCGATGCTTCAGTGGCTTCTGACCTCATTGCAATGGGCGTGCGCCGGTTTTCGCAAGCGACAGAACTTTCTGCGCGAGATCGTTCACGGAGCGGTCGCTCAACACCTCAGCGATGCTTAGCGCAATCCCCAGCCGGCTTTCCAGCTTACCGCAGAGCGTCATTGCCACCATCGAATCGGCGCCCTGATGGATCAACGACGCGTCCAAGGCGATGGAATCAATCGGCACCTTCATGTCTTCGGCGACGATGTGCTGAATGAAACCCGCGACCTTATCGGCCGAGTTCAAATCAGTGAACGCGTCGGAGGCCGCCGTCGAGGGACCCGTCTCGATTTTAGTTCGCTCGCTGCCGGGCGTTGGCACCGGCAAGGAATCGGCGCTGGGCTTTTCGCCGATCGCGGCAAACAGCATCCGGAAAATCGCATGCTCCGGATTGGTCAGCATGGAATGCCATTGCCGTGCGATGCGATCGAGCGAGTCCGCGGGCAAATGGCCGTTCTTTACCAACTGCGCGGGAATGCCTGAGCCTTCCGCTTTGAGAAACGGACTGTCGCCGACGGTGTGATTGTGAGCGGCCAGAATTTCCAGATCGACGCCCGTGAATCCCGCGCGTTTCAGCAAACCGGGCAATTGCCGCCCGATGCACGGATTGCCGCCATCCAATCGACGCGCGGTGCGATACGCGCCATAGAGTTCCACCAGCGCCGGACTGTCGGGCCAGGTGCGTTCGTGCAGGTCAAAGTCATTGTCGATCAAGACCGCTTTGCCGCCCGGCTTGAGCACCCTGAAAACTTCACGCAACGCCGGCAGCGGATCGGGCAGATGTTCGAACACGAGCCGGGCGATCACGAAATCGTACGAGTTGTCCGGCAACTCCAGCGCGTTGATCGATTGTTGAAAAATGCGGCAGCCGTTTTTGCATGCAGCCGTTTGTCTGGCGACTGCGACCAGTTGGCCGTCGATTTCAACGCCGGTCGATTGCAGCGCGGGATAAAGGGCGTGAAGCTTGTCGAGCAGATGACCCGGGCCGCAGCCGCAGTCCAGGAGCGCGAGGCCGTCTTTGAGTCCGAGCCGTTGATACAGCGCGAGTTCCTGTTTCCAGAACAGGTCCACCTGCGCGTTGAGACGTTGAATTTCCCCTTCGGCATCCACGGCGAACTGAGAAATGATATAGGAGCCTGTGGCGATGGCCGCGGAGGCGGCGGCGGCCGTGCCAGAAAGTCTTGCTGCACCGGATTGCGCGATCTTCATATGGCTGAGTTGGCGAATGATTCCCTGGTTGAACTGCGTCCGGCAGTCGATGCCGATCCACTTGGACCGAAGCTAAAGAGAATCGGAAATCCGTAACAGTGGGTTGGAACCTACCGCAGGAATGGATGGGCTTGGAAACGCGGGTTTCTGAGTCTGCTTGAGCCCGGAGCAGCATCACTCGGCGCGACAGAAAAGACGGCGAAAAAGAAAAGCGCCGGGCAGATCCTGCAATAGTTCAGGTAGAGCATGTGTTCGATGATGGGGTGGTTTGCCCCTGTCGAGACCCGCCTTTCGTAGTTGCAAAATCCGCGTTCTGACGAAACGGTTAAAAAGGAGATAATCGCGCCCACGACTCCATGCGGAGCACGGGGCTGCGTGCAACGGGAGGGAACCATGAAAACTTTATTGCAGCGATTGGCCACGCACCCGTTTCTGCGGGGCTTGAAGCGTCAACAGCTGGATCTCATTTCTCAGGGTGCGGAGGAACTCATCTTCGAACCGGGCGACATCATCTTTCGCGAGCAGGAGCCGGCGTCCCATTTCTATTTGATTGAAGCCGGCGAACTTGCTCTGGACTCCTACGTGCCGCACGACGGTTATGCGCTGATTCAGCGGATTGGTGCAGGTCACGTGCTCGGCTGGTCCTGGCTGCTCGCGCCGTTCCTGTGGCAGTTCCGCGCGCAGGCAGTGAAACAAACCCGGGTGCTCCGTCTCGACGGAGCCCATGCCTTGATCTGTTGCGAGCGGGATCATGAATTGGGTTACACCCTGCTGAAACGCGTCACTCAAGTGGTGATTGAACGCCTGCAGGCCACACGACGGCGAATTGTGGAAACCGGCCAGGCGCAACCCATCCCAGCGCTCGACGTTTCCCCGCCGGCGCTGCCGCCGGGTCCTCCGCTTGAAATCGCGATTGCCGAACACCCATTCCTGGTGGGATTTCCCAGGCCGCTCCAGCGTCTGCTCGCCTCGTACGCCATGCCGGCGGAATTTCAGGCGGACGAACTGGTCTTCAAAGCCGGCGATCCCGCCAATCGTTTTTACCTGATTCAACAGGGCCGCGTCGCGTTGCAGGCCCGCAATGGCGCCGGCGTGCTGATTCAAATCCTGACTGCGGGCGACGCGCTCGGCTGGTCCTGGCTGTATGAACCCTACACGTGGATGCTGGACGCCCGGACACTGACGCCTGCTGCCACGATCTTCTTTTATGCAACACCGCTGCGCGAACTCTGTGAATCGAATCATGATCTCGGCTATGAACTGATGAAACGCATCACGCATCTGGTGATTCAACGATTGCAGGCTGCCCGCCGACAACTGCTCGCATTGGAAGCCAAAGGCGCGATTCGCGAGAGGCCATTCAAGGCATGAGCAACGCGCCTTCAAATCCCTCATCGCTTCCTTTGACCGGGCGCGTCACCGCTCCGCCCGATGAGCCCAGAGTGCGCCACGAAGGACCACGACCAGGATTCTGGCGCAGCGTGCAGCGAGTCTGGCGACGCAAGACGAGCATCATCGCGGCGTTGGCCGTGGTGGGAATTTCCAGTCACCTGGCAATGAGGTTCATCCTGCGGACCGACGTTGAGCTGGCCCTAATTCCATTGCTCGCCACGCTTGCGCTGGGCGGGATTCCGCTCGTTTACGATCTGCTCAAGAAACTGGTGCATCGCGAATTCGGCTCGGATTTGCTGGCCGGCATTTCGATCGTGACCTCCATTTTTCTCGGCGAATATCTGGCGGGCTCAATTGTCGTCCTGATGCTTTCGGGCGGTGAAGCCTTGGAGAATTACGCCGTCAGCAGCGCTTCCTCGGTGCTGCGCGCCCTGGCCAAACGCATGCCGTCCGTGGCGCATCGCAAAGAAAACGGATCCCTCGTTGACGTGCCGTTGGAGCAGATTGCGATTGGCGATTCGCTGGTTGTCCTGCCGCACGACATCTGTCCAGTGGACGGCCGCGTGACCGAAGGCCATGGCGCGATGGATGAATCGTATCTGACGGGTGAGCCTTTCGAGATGAGCAAGGCACCCGGCTCGACGGTATTGTCTGGCGCGGTAAACGGCGAAGCGATGCTGGTGATTGAAGCGATCCGACGTCCAATCGATTCGCGCTACGCCAAGATCATGGAAGTCATGCGTGAGTCGGAACAGAAACGGCCGAAGCTGCGGCGTCTGGGCGATCAGTTGGGCGCGATCTACACGCCCGTCGCCGTGGGCCTGGCGGTGCTGGCATGGGTGTTCAGCGGCGAAGCCATTCGGTGTCTGGCCGTGCTCGTCATTGCCACGCCGTGTCCGCTGCTCATCGCGATTCCCGTGGCAATCATCGGTTCCATTTCACTCGCCGCCCGCCGTGCGCTCATCATTAAAAATCCCGTTGTGCTCGAACAGATCAGCGGCTGTCGGACGGCGATTTTTGACAAGACCGGCACGCTGACTTACGGCGAACCGCAGCTCACCGAACAGCTCGTTGCGCCCGGCTTCGCGCCCGAAGAGGTCTTGAGGCTTGCCGCCAGCCTCGAAGTTTATTCCAAACATCCGCTCGCTCGCGCCGTGCTCGCCGCAGGCCGCGCTGCAGGAAGCGCGTTGCGCGAAGCTGAAAACGTGAGCGAGCCCGCGGGCCAGGGATTGCGCGGCAAAGTGGCCGATCACGAAATTCAAATCGTCAGCCGCAAGCAGTTCAGCGTGCAACAACCGGAGGCGACTGGCCTCCTGCCAGCGAGCGGCGGTGGATTGGAATGCGTGGTGATTGTGGACGGTCAATACGCCGCCCTCTATCGCTTTCGCGACGCGCCCCGGGCCGAAACGCGCTCCTTCATTGGCCACCTGCGTCCGAAGCACCGTTTCGAGCGCGTGATGATCATTTCCGGCGACCGCGAATCGGAGGTTCGCTATCTGGCCGAGCAGGTCGGCATTGCGGAAGTTCACGCGCAAAAAAGTCCGGAGGAAAAGCTCGCGCTGGTCCGCGAAGAGACCGCCAAAGCCAACACGCTTTATGTGGGCGACGGCATCAACGACGCGCCAGCGATGCTGGCCGCTACAGTCGGGCTCGCGGTCGGCCAAAACAGTGATGTGACCGCAGAAGCCGCCGGCGTCGTCGCGATGGAAAATTCGTTGAAAAAAGTCGACGAGTTCATGCACATCAGCCGGCGCATGCGCTCCATTGCCTTGCAGAGCGCGGTCGGTGGAATGATTCTGAGTGTGGCCGGAATGCTGATCGCCGCCGCTGGCCATCTTACGCCAGTGGCCGGCGCCGTGGCTCAGGAAGCCATCGATGTGATTGCCGTGCTGAATGCCCTGCGCGCGGCTCTGCCGCCCAAAGTAATTTCGGATTTGTGAGGGCCTGTTCAAAATGCAGGAGGGCGAACTGCGGACGATCCTTCCGTTTTACTCGCGGAGGAAGCCAGTCCGCGTCCGTGGGTTTTAGCTGCACGAACCGGTTTCGGCTGTGGGCGCGCCAGCAGTTTGACCACGCGCACGGCGGTGATTTTGTATTCCGGCGTCTGCACGTAGGGATCGCGATTGGGATTGGTCAACTGATTTACAAACGCCTGTCCGGTGTGAAACGTGGTGAACAGTTCTCCGGGCTTCATCGCCGGGTTTATTTTCACCGGCAGCATGGCTTCACCGTAGCGGCTGCGAACCTGGACCATGTCGCCATCACTCAATCCTTGCGCTTGCGCATCAATCGGCGAGATATCGAGGAAATCGGCGGGCCAGAGTTCCACGTTCGGCGTGCGGCCGGTCATCGTTCCTGCATTGAACTGATAGAGCGAACGGCCGGTGGTGAGCAGGAAAGGAAATTCCGCATCGGCTTGCTCGCTTGTGGCGGTGTGCTCAATGCGGACCAGCGCGGCGCGTTTGCCGATCGGAAAGGTTTGCGCGTGCAGCAGCGCGGTGCCGGGATGATCTTTGTCGGGACACGGCCATTGCAATCCGCCGCGATCCAGCCGTTCATAGCTGACGCCCGCGCCGGCTTTCCAGAGCGACCGAACTTCATCCCAGATTTGCTGCGGCGTCTGAAAATTGAAGTGTTCCGCCCGGCCCATCGCCCGAGCCACTTCGCAAATGATTTCCCAATCCGGCTTGGACCCGCCGACCGGCTCGACGGCTTTACGCACGCGCTGGATGCGGCGCTCGGCATTCATGAACGTGCCGTCTTTTTCAAAGGGCGACACCACCGGGAAAAACACCGAGCCGCACACCCGCGCCGTCTCGGTCAAAAACATGTCCTGCACGACGAGGAAATCCAGCGAGCGCAATGCCTGCTTCGTCGCTGTTGCATTGGGATTGGTCAGCGCCACATCGTAGCCAATGGCCCAGAGCGCCTTGAACCGGCCAGCATTCGCGGCATCCATCATCTGCATGAGATTGAGGCCGGGGGCTGCGGGAATCGCGACACCCCAGCGCTCTTCAAACTGCGCTCGCCCCGCTTCCAACGCCGTGTAGCCGGTGAGATGACCGGGCTCGCAACCCATGTGCGCGGAGCCCTGGACATTGTTCTGCCCGCGCAAAGGATTGATGCCCGTGCCCGGCTTGCCAAAGTTTCCAGTAAGCAGCGCGAGGTTCACCAGGCACATCACGCCTTCAGTGCCTTGAATGTTTTCGGTGATGCCCAGACCGTGAAAACAGATGGACGGCTTTTCGCTGGCGTAAAGCCGGGCGGCTTGGCGAATCAGCATCGCGTCCACTCCGCAAAGCTCGGCCACCGATTCGGGCGTCCACGTCTTGATGAAGCGTTTGAATTCCTCCCATTCTGTCACGCGCTCGCGCACGGCGGCTTCGTCGTAAAGGCGTTCTTGAACAATGGCGCAAGCCCTCGCGTTCAGCAGCGGGATGTTCGTCCCCAAACGCAATGGCAGATGAACGTCCGCATAGTGGGCGAGTTCGATCGCGCGCGGGTCGAGGACAATCAAACGAGCCCCGCGCAACACCGCCTGCTTGATGCGCGCACCGACAATCGGATGGTTTTCCGTCGGATTGCAGCCGCAGATCAGAATTGTGCGGGCGCGCTCAATGTCGTTGAAGGAATTGGTCGCCGCGCCGGTGCCGAGCATCTTTTTCAAAGCAGCTGCGGTCGGCGCATGACAAACCCGCGCGCAGCAGTCCACGTTGTTGGTGCCCAGGACAACACGCGCAAATTTTTGGGCGAGGTAATTCTCCTCATTGGTCGCACGAGCGGAACCGAGCACGCCCACGCTCGCGGGCCCGTGTTGATTGAGCACGCGCTGGAAATTCTCCGCGACGCACTGGATCGCTTCCGGCCACGAGACTTTGTTCCAGTGATCGCCATCGCGGATCATCGGCTCGGTTACGCGGTCGGGAGCGTAGGCGAATTCAAACGCGTAGCGGCCCTTCACGCAGAGATGACCTTTGCTGACAGGCGCTTCGAGCAGTGGTTTGACTTCACTGATACGACCTTCCCTGGTGCCAATGAGCATCTCGCAGCCGGTGCCGCAGTACGGGCAAGTCGTCCGGGTCCAAGCCGTCGGAACGCCGCGTGCCAGAATGCTTTTGTCCTCCAGCGCGCCGCTCGGGCAAGTATCGACACACGCGCCGCAACTCACGCACGTGCTTTCGCCCAGCGTCGTTCCGGAATCAGGAACAATGCGCGTGGCATCGCTGCGATTCCAAACCTGCCAGACAAATTGACCCTGCACCTCCGCGCAAATTCGCACGCAGCGAAAGCAGGTCACGCATTGTGTCATATCGACGTGAATGTAGGGATGCGAGTCATCGCGCAATTCGGGTTGGAACGCGCCGAGGGTTTCGTTTTCCAGTCGGTAGGCGCGGAGGTAGCGGTGAAACTCCTTGTCGGGAAATTGCCCCTGCATTTCAGCGGGATAAGGTCCGGCAAGCAAACGCAGCAACGTGCGGCGCGACTGTTCCAGCTCAGGCGTGTGCGTCTGAATCACCATGCCGTCGACCAGCGCAGTGTTGCAGGCGGTGAGCGGACGCGGACAGCCTTGAACGTCCACCACACAGAGGCGACAAGCGCCGATCGGTGTGATCCGTGGATCGTGGCACAGCGTGGGCACTTCCACGCCGATCGATTGCAAGGCTTCCAGAATCGTCCCGCCATCCGGGAACTCGCGCGGCTCTCCGTTGATCGTTACTCGAAGCATGGTTCCAGCTCCTTTCCGTAATAGCGCACGATCGACTCGGCAAACTCCGCCAACCCGATGCCATGACCGCAGAGACTGGTTTGCTTCAGTGCGCTTATAATCTCCCGCCATGAAAATTCATCCTTTGCGGCTGTCGTCCCTTGCTCGACAACTCGCCTGAAGATTTCCTCGATGCGCCGGGCGCCGAGCCGACAGGGCGTGCACTTGCCGCAGGATTCGTAAGCGCCGAATGAGAACACGTGCTGAACCAGTTGCGGAATGGCGGTGCGCTCGTCAAAAGCGACCACGCCGCCGTGTCCCACGCTGGCACCGATCGCGTGCAGTTCCTCAAAACCGAAGGGCGTGTCGAGTCGTTCCGGTGGAATGATGCCCGCCAGCGGCGCTCCGATCATCAAGCCTTTGAGCTGACCTTCCTTCAAGCCGCCGCCGAGGTCCTCGACGATCGTGCGGACCGGAATTCCGAATTCCACTTCGTAAAGACCCGGCGCGCGGAAAAGCGAGTTCAGCGAAATCAGCTTCGTGCCCCGGCTTTTGGAAAAGCCCAGCGCGTGATAAGCCTCGCCGCCGTGTTGGATAATCCAGGGAATGTTGGCCAGCGTCTCGACATTGTTGATCACCGTGGGTCGGCCAAACAGCCCACGCTCCGCAGCGTAAGGTGGACGCGCCATGGCCACGGGCCGTTCGCCGGCAATGGAATTCAGCAAGGCGGTTTCCTCGCCGCACAGATAACTGCCGCGGCCGACACAGAGTTCGAGGTCAAAGGAGAATTCGGTCTTGAGAATGCGTTCGCCCAGCAAGCCAGCCGCGCGCGCCTCAGCCAAAGCGTTTTCGAGAATGACGCGGGCGAGCGGATATTCGGCGCGCAGATAAATCCAGCCTTTCCCCGCTCCAACGGCTCGCGCGGCAATCGCCATGCCTTCAATCAACGCATGCGGGTCGTCCTCCATCAGGATGCGATCGATGTACGCGCCCGGATCGCCTTCATCCGCATTGGCGACGATATATTTTTCGGCTGAGTTCTGGAGCAACGCCGCGCGCCATTTCTTGCCGGTGGGAAAGGCCGCGCCGCCGCGACCGCGCAGGCCGGAATTCTCCACCGTCCGAACAATCTCAGCGGGCGCTTGCCGGAGTGCGGTTTCCAGCGCTCGGTAACCGCCGGTTTGCGTATAGGCCTGGAGCGTGCGCGCGCCGCCGGCCGCGATGCGCTGAAGAAGAATTCCCTGGCGCGCCTGCACGGCCACGCGGGGTCGGGCTTCATCACAGCCTCGCGCCGGGCTCATGTAACATTTCCCCAGGCAATACAAGCGCGGCGATTGCGAGGCCGCTTCGCGCCAGCGCTCGGGATCCAGATGCCGCGCGACAAAGCACGCCAGCGCCTGGCACGGCTGATCGGTGATTGGG
>JBQCEJ010000560.1:0-7299 GCA_051960355.1 Verrucomicrobiota bacterium
AAACTGCGGAATCCACGATCAAGCAAGTGGTCTGCCGCGATCTTGGCCGACATTACCAGATCGTTCGTCACCTGCGGAAATTCAACCCCTTGGAACTGAATGCCGGAGACGTTCACGACAGGAATGCCCAGACCCGACAACTCGCGCACCATGTTTGGTGTCGAGACTCTGGCGATTACCCCGTCCCCTTGCCAACCGCGCGGAAGCGCCAACCGCTCCTCCATGCCTCTGGCCTCGACGAAAAGCTGCCAACGGCCATGCCTCTGGGCGTAGTGATGGATGCCCTGATGAACCCTTCGGCCCCAGCTGGTGGACGTGTCCACCAACACAGCCACTCTTCGAGGCGTCTGATGGCGGGCGGGCTCTTGTGCTTTTTGGCGAGTCGGCATTGGCGCAACTTCCAATTTGGAAGTCGCAATAAGACCTACACAATCCAATCGGTCTTGGCTAGCGTTTCAGAATCCATGAAGCGAGCCGAAATCCTCCTTTTGTCTCCTTTTGTCAGCCTTGGTTGTCGCTGCTTGCATCCCAATCCGCGGTTCGTGAAGTGGTCTGCTCGAGCTTTGTGGTCATGGATTTTTCAGCGATGGCGCAAATTCAAAGGTGGAAGTCGCAACAGGACCTACACAATCACCTGGCTCCCCGCTAGGATCGAGTAATGAACCTTCGCTACTCAATCCGTTCACGACGCCATCCGCGCAGGCAGTCAATGGCGCTAAGTGGCCGCTGGCTGATCTTGTTGGGCGTTATTTGTGCCGGATCCTTTGATGGCCGTGCGCAAGTTCCGATTGAGAACGAGCAGTACCGCATCACGTTGGGTGCTGACGCCTCGGTCGAACTCGGTTTTACCTCCCCCGGAAAATCGATCCTGTATCGCCCCTCGTTCACCGTGTTCTTTGCTGAGGAGGACCCGAAGCTCCAATATCGGCCCGCCGGGGTTCCCGGTGTGGCTTACAACGTGGTGACTTGGAAAACCGCGCAAAACACTGTTTCTTCGGACGCGGGTTTGGCAAAGGTCAAGCGCGGCGCGGCGCAGTCGGGAGACGGCTTTGACGACCGGATCCTGCAGGGTGACACGGCGGGACGCACGGCCAACTTCTGGAATGCCGCGCGTTCAACGGCACTTGTGGCGACCGCGGCAAAGGTGGAGAACGGGGTTGTCCGGTGGCAGTTCCCCAAACATCCCTCGTTCCAACTGGAGGCGAATTTGACCCTGCCGAAAGGACGGGGTGAACCAGTTCTCCGTTATACCCTGCGTGTAAATCAATCCGGTTATTACGCGGTTGCCTACACCGGTGCGCCTGCGACACCACTGGCAGACGCGGCGGAAATTTGGCAACCCTTGATTTGGCAGGAAAAACGGTTTCCCGAGCAGCCCTATCTGACGCTGGCCCACCGCTGTCCTGTGCCCGGCGCGATGGTCACCCGCGATGGAATAACGTGGAGTGTTGTTGCCGATCCGGCGGAGTTTCCCTTTGATCCGCTGCCAACGCTTGAAAACAGCCGGTTCGGCATCGCGGTGCGCAATGCCCAAGGCGCGGCCCAGCCCATTCTGGTAGCCCCGGTGCTCGGAGGCGCGGGCTCCAAACTCCAGTCGGGCGAGAGCTTTTCCTTCACCGCGCGTTTGTTTGCTTTCAAGGGGGACTGCCCCGCCGCCTTCGAACAGATTGCCCGCAACATTTTTGAATTCCACGACTATCGGCACAATGCCATTTGCTCACTCAATACCACGCTGGAAAACATCGTGGATTATGGGATGAGCCAATTCGCGTGGTTTGAATCCGAACTTAAAGGGTGCGCTTATTCCACGGACGTGCCGGGGGCCGTGAAGAACGTTTCCAGCCTGAATCCGTTGGAGTTGGCGCTCGTCACGGACGACGATGCGATTTTTCAACAGCGGGCCTATCCCATCGCCGAGTTCATGTTGTCGCGCGAAAAATTCCTATTTTCATTGGATCCGAAGCAGAAGATTCAGAGTCCCTCGCGTGCATTGAAAGGGCCGTGCGCGCCGCTGACGGAATTGACCTCCCTGTATGGGATCACGCACGGAGCCAGTCCGGTGTTTCTGAAGCTTGCGGAGGAGGAGTTTGGGCGTGCCCGCGTGCTGAACCTCGACAATGTCGAGCGCGGAGATTCGTGGCGCAACGCATTGGCGTTGTATCGCGTCACCGGCGATACCCGCTATCTGGAACGCGCCACCAACGGTGCGGATGCCTATCTCAAGCGGCGGGTCGAGACAATGCAGACGAACTTCAACGATCCCGATGCGGGGCATCCCTTCTTCTGGACGAGCTACGCTCCTGATTGGATTGATTTGCTGGAGCTCTACGAAGCAACCCGCGAGCCGCGATATCTGAATGCGGCAGTCGAGGGGGCGCGCCGTTTCGTGATGTTCATCTGGTTCAGCCCCCGGATTCCCGATGAGGAAATTCTGGTCAACAAAGGCGGGAATGCGCCGGTGTATTGGTATTTGAAGAACAAGGGGCATAAACCGATGAAGGCGCCCGAAGAACGCGTGCCCGCTTGGCGGCTTTCAGAGATCGGCCTTACCTCTGAGTCGTCCGGCACCAGCACCGGGCATCGTGCCATCTTCATGGCCAATTTCGCGCCTTGGATGCTCCGGCTGGGCTACTACGCCGGGGATGACTTCCTCCGGGAAACCGCCCGTTCGGCGATCATCGGGCGTTACGCCAATTTTCCCGGTTACCACATCAACACCGCGCGGACCACGATTTACGAAAAGCCGGACTATCCGCTGCACCCGTTCATGGACTTGAGCGTGAATTCGTTTCACTACAACCACATTTGGCCCATGGCCTCGATGCTGCTGGATTATCTGGTGACCGATGCTTTCGTTCGGTCTGAAGGCAAAATTGATTTCCCTTCGCGCTTCATCGAAGGCTACGCCTACCTCCAAAACAAATTTTACGGTGACCGGCCGGGTCAGTTCTACGACCAGACGAATTGCTTCCTCTGGATGCCCAAGGGGTTGGTGAAAGCCGATACGGTGGAGCTGAACTACATTGCGGCGCGTGATGACAAAGGCCTGAACATCGCCTTGATGAATCAATCGGATGAACCCGTGCGGTCTACCATCCGCCTCAATCCCAAAGTGGCAGGCTTCGATCCGTCGAAAACGTTTGAAGTGCTTGTTCGCGAGGGGAACGCGGAACCGACACGGACGACGATGCAGAACGGGGAGCTTGCTGTTGCGGTTGCCCCGAAGGGAATTACGGCCTTGAACATTCTTGGCCTCGTGGTCAAACCGAGGTTGCAGGAGAGCCTTCTGTCCGCGTCCAAAACTGATCGATGGAAACACGATTACCTGAAGCTTGAGACGGGGGACGCACGCGCCATGATCTTGAACTTCGGTCCGAAAGAAACCTCGGCATTCATCTATCTGCGAGAGGATGACTCAAAATGGGCGCACGTCACCCTCAAGTATTCGGTGGACGGCGGAGCGGAGGTCGTCACTGAGGATGGGAACTACCCCTACGAGTTCACTCTGAAGCTACCTCCGGGCGCGCGGCAGATTGACTTTGAGTTGGTGGCCACCACCCGCGATGGCCGGGTTAAGAAAGAGAAAGGTCAACTCACGAAATAACCCTGACGCCGTGGCACGGCGCGGGTCTATTCCACACTAGCAAATACCTAGAGCACTTATTTAAATGATCCATTCCTCCTTCAACGGTCTTTGTCGGTTCGCGGCGTTTTCCGTCACGATGTGTTGTTTTGTCCTCGCAATCTCGCTCCGGGCCGCACCGCCCGCCGGAATCCAGATCACTGAGGA
The DNA here is from genome assembly GCA_051960355.1 of Verrucomicrobiota bacterium. Classification (GTDB taxonomy): domain Bacteria; phylum Verrucomicrobiota; class Verrucomicrobiia; order Limisphaerales; family DASXHY01; genus DASXHY01. The sequence continues at coordinate 3,791 of JBQCEJ010000560.1, forward strand.
TGCGACGTCCGTTCGTGTCGCCACCGCCAACTATCAATTCACTCTGCTCAAGCACGGGTTCCGTTACTCGCTGCAATGCGCCGAACCGGGCAACCAACTCGTCCCTGCTCACGCCAGTTCCGGGCTTGAGTTTGGCGGCGGGCCTGCGGTGGAAACCACCGTCCAATCAACCAACGACCACGGGGTCGTCTTTCAGGTTCGAAATAACGTGGGCGTGCGGGCGTTGGTCCGCGTGCGCTGCGAGGAGCATTTCTTGCGCATGTCGGTGGAGCCTGACGTGCCGGGACGCATTGTCGCGCGAACCGGCGGGATGGGGCCCAGCTTTGGATTGGCCGATCATGCGTCCCCGCCAGATTTTCGTAGTTTGTTGCGCAAGACCACCGAACTCACCGGCTATTCCAATGAGGACCTGGGCAGTGGCAAACCCACAACGGTTCGCCTGGTCAGCAACTTCGTGATCTCCCCCGGACGTGGCGTGGCGGTGTTGAACCTCGAGCCCCGACGCAAAATTGTCAGAGTCGATGCCGATGAATGCGCGCAGGGAACGGTGTCGGGCGATGCCATGCCGGACCTTTACTACTTCTTTGGTTCGCCGGAGGAAATCTATCGCGGGTTTCTGGAAGTCCGCAACCGCCACGGTTACCGCGTATTCCAGCCCAAATACGCCATGTTCGGCGTGGGTTGGGAGGCTTGGGGCGCATTGGCTTGGGACACCAACGAGCGAACCGTGACGGAAAACGTGAATCGCTATTTGGAGAGCGGATATCCGTTGAGTTGGATGGTCATTGGCTCCGGTTTCTGGCCGCGGACAGCAACCAACTTGTTCGCCACCACCAGCTTTGGCATGTGGGACAAGAACCTTTACCCAAGCCCAACTGACTTGATTAAGGAATTTCACCAGAAAGGCTTGAAGGTCCTTCTCGGGCTGCGGATCGCTTTCATTGTGGATGGCCCGTTTGCCGAGGCTGGGGTCAAAAGAGGCTTTTTCATTGAGGAGGGCGGGAAACCCAAAGTCTTCCAGATTGCCTTTCCCAAAAGCCCCGTTTACCTGCTGGACGCCCACAAACCTGAAGCCCTCCGCTGGTATTTGGATCTCTGCCAGCGGTGGCTGGACTACGGAGTGGACGGCTTCAAGGAGGACCTGTTCGGTTACGGGAAGTATGTGCTCTTGGATGACAAGATTGATCCCATCAACGCGGCTTTAATGCAGCGTGGCGTGTATTTGATAGGCCGCAATGGTTACCTGGGCTCGCCGATGGATCTGCACCGGTTCGAGGATTTTAACTCGAATCAGAACCAGGACCGCGGTCCGCTGAATGGACTCGCCTTTGCCTACAGTGGATTCCCGTATGTGTATCCCGACATCGTCGGCGGCACGTTCTCCATCAAGGGCATGCCGCCGCTCAGCGATGCCAAGCTCAAACGCTATTTCATGCGCAACGCGCAATATGCTTCCGTGAATCCGTCCATGGCCATGGGCTTTGGTCCGTGGCAATTCAAGGACAATGAGGTCGAGCGGGTGGTGTTGCGCGCCGCTCGCTTGCATGCCCGGCTTCAGCCCTACATCTACAGCGCCGCAGCGGACACCTTTGCCTCCGGCTTTCCGCACACCATGACGCCGCTGTCGTTGAAATGGCCGCAAGATCCCGAAGTTTATCAATTGGAGAACACCCGGCGACGCGGCTATCAGTGGATGCTCGGGCCGTCCCTGCTGGCGACCCCGCTCTATGGCAACGACTGTGGCACGGCGGAGACGCGCGACGTCTATCTGCCGGCCGGGCGTTGGATGGATTACGATACGGGCGAGATCATCGAGGGGCCGAGGACGCTGAAAGATTATCCGTTGCCGCCCGGCAAGACACCGTTGTTCGTGGGTGGAAAAGGCGTGGTCGTCGAGCGTGACCTGGAAACGAATGGGCTGGTAGCGGTGGTCTATCCCGTGGCACCTGAAAATTCAACCTACCAGTTCACGTATCCGGACGGAGCCAGCCACACTCACATCACCACCCGGTTCGATGGAACGAAACCATTGGCACCCGGCGTCATTGATCTGACCACGGGCGATTCAGTGGACCTCAAGCGTGACCCGATCACCCAGGCCGTCAGCTTCGCCATCAAATCAGGTCATGACTACGAGGTGACCACGGCCAAGTAACCAAAAACACCGTAATTCGCAAAAGCCAATGTTAAGAAATGAAGCAAGCACAAGGGTCCGCCCATTGCGGGTGGAGGAGCTCAAATGCGACCTTACAGTGGTCGGCGGTGGTCTTGCGGGCACGTGTTGCGCCATCACGGCCGCCCGGGCGGGGATCAAGGTCGTTCTGATTCAGGACCGACCGGTGTTGGGTGGCAATGCATCGAGTGAGGTTCGCCTTTGGATTCTGGGCGCCACGTCGCACATGGGGAACAACAACCGGTGGGCGCGCGAGGGCGGAGTGATCAATGAGATCCTGATTGAAAACGCATATCGTAATCCCGAGGGTAATCCGCTCATCCTCGACACCATTTTGCTGGAGCTGGTGGTCAATGAACCGAACATCACGTTGCTGCTGAATACCGCCGTGCATGATCTGGAGAAATCGGATCCGGACACGATCAAGACCGTGCGCGCGTTCTGCTCGCAGAACTCCACCGCCTACGAGGTCAGCGCGCCCTTGTTCTGCGATGCCTCGGGCGACGGCATCGTGGGATTTCTGGCCGGGGCGGCATTCCGCATCGGCGCGGAGGCACGGGCGGAATTCGGCGAGCCATTCGCCCCAGAGCAGGCCACCAACGAGCTGTTGGGCCACACGATTTACTTTTACTCGAAGGATACGGGCCGGCCGGTGAAGTTCACGGCGCCAAGCTTTGCGTTGCAGGACATCACCAAAATCCCCCGCTGGCGGGACATCAAGGCGGTGGACTCGGGCTGCCGCTTCTGGTGGCTGGAGTGGGGGGGTAAGTTCGACACGATCCACGACAGCGAAAAGATCAAGTGGGAGTTGTGGAAGGTGGTTTATGGGGTGTGGAATCACATCAAAAACTCGGGACAGTTTCCGGAGGCGGAGACCTTCACGTTGGAGTGGGTGGGCACCATCCCCGGCAAACGCGAGAGCCGCCGCTTCGAAGGCGATCACATGCTCACGCAGCAGGACATCGTGGAACAGCGACAACACGCGGACGCGGTTTCGTTTGGCGGATGGGCGATTGACCTGCATCCCGTGGACGGCGTTTACAGCACGCAGGCGGGTTGCCAGCAATGGCACTCGAAGGGCGTGTTCCAAATTCCCTATCGCACGATGTATTCGCGGAATATCAAAAACCTGTTCCTCGCCGGCCGCATCATCAGCGCCTCCCACATTGCCTTCGGTTCGACGCGGGTGATGGCTACTTGCGCCCATGGCGCCCAGGCGGTGGGGATGGCGGCGGCGTTGTGCCGAAAGTATAGATTCAATCCCCGCGACATCACCGCGCGGCCTTACATTACCGAGTTGCAATGCGAACTCCTGAAGCTCGGCCAATACATTCCC
>JBQCEJ010000561.1:0-10219 GCA_051960355.1 Verrucomicrobiota bacterium
GTGCGCGATGCCGCCAGCCAGCGTGCCGATGCTTTCCATGCGTTGCGCCCGGAGGAACTGTCCGTCCAATTTCTTGCGCTCACTGATGTCGGCAATGATTGAGATAAAATAATCAGGCTCGCCAGCGGCGGTCCGTGACAGCGTGATGGCAACGCTGGCCCAAAAGAGACTGCCGTTCTTGCGCAGATAAGATTTTTCTGAACTGTAGCTGGACCGTTGCCCTGCGAGCATTGCGCGGCGGGCCTCTTCTCCTTCCGCACGATCTTGCGGCGCGGACAATTCGACAAAGCTCAGACGCAATAACTCCTCTCGCGAGTAGCCGGCGATCTCACACAACTTGTCGTTCATCCAAAGGAACCGCCCGTCCACGGCAATGTGCGCAATGCCAACGGCCGCCTGCTCAAAGGTTGCCCGGAAACGTTCCTCGCTTTTGCGCAGGTCTTCCTCGATACCTTTGCGATGAACGATTTCCCGCTGCAAAGCGCAGTTCATCTCCTCCAGTTGCCGGGTCTTCTCCTCAAGCTTGACGATGAGTTCGCTCCGGTGACTCTGATCGCTCGAAAGCGGACGAGGGCTTGAAGGGTCGTTGTCGTTCATCGGCTGGGATTGTTCACCTGCGGATTTTCAGGCTCCGCCAGAACCTGCTTCAAGACATTCAACATCGCCTCGGCCGTGTAAGGCTTGGGAATGAAATGTTCGACACCAGCGATCGATTTGCTCATGCCCGCCTGAGTGGTCAAGCCGCTGGAACCGACGATGCGCACCCGCGGATTCATCGCCTTGAGCGCGACAATCAACGCCGGACCATCCATGACCGGCATCGCCATGTCGGTCAGCACCACCGCGATTTCCTGTCGATGATGGGCGTAGATTGCAGCCGCTTCGGCGCCGTGGCACGCAAGCAGAACGCGATAACCAAAACGCTCCAGCGTGCGTTGGGCCAGAATGCGGATGGACTCTTCATCATCCACCACCAGGATCAATTCGCCGTTCCCCTGCGGCAGGCGCGTTTGCTCAGCCACCGCTTGGTTTGGAGTGGTTGCCGATGCGGTCGCCGGCAAATAGACTTTGAAGCGTGTGCCTCGGCCCAGCTCGCTGAAAAGATGAATGAATCCGCCGTGGCTCTTGACGATCGTCAGTGTCGTGGACAGCCCGAGGCCGGTGCCTTTGCCGAATTCTTTGGTGGTAAAAAACGGTTCAAAGATCTTGTCCAGCATGCCGGGCGGAATTCCGGTGCCGGTATCGACCACTTGAACCAACACATACGCGCCGGGCTTCGAGTCCGGATTCATCCCGGCATAAACCTCATCCAACACGATGTTCTCCATCGAAACCGACAGCAACCCGCCATTGGGCATGGCATCGCGGGCATTGACGCACAGGTTCATGAAAACCTGATGCAACTGGGTCGGATCGCCGGTCACGGTCCAGACATCGCGCGCGGATTGGAGATCAAAGGTGATATTCTTCGGGAAGGTATCCCGGATGATTTTTTGAATCTCGCGCAGCAGATGAACGGCGTTGACCGAAACGCGATTTCCCTCCAGGCCGCGCGCGAATGAAAGCACCTGCTTGACCAGATCGGAGCCGCGCTGCGCGCTTCCCTGCAAGGTGGCCAGCAACGTGCGGCCTTGTTCGCTGGTAACCATCTCCCTCAACAACTCGACGGACATCATGATCGGCGCGAGCACGTTGTTGAGATCGTGAGCGATGCCGCTGGCCAGCGTGCCGATGCTTTCCATGCGTTGCGTGCGCAGAAAGCGGGCTTCGAGCTTCTTCTTCTCGGTGATGTCCGTGTTGATCGAGAGAACGGATTTAGGCTGGCCGTGTTCGTCCCGCACCAAAGTCCAGCGGCCTTCCACCTTCAGCATCTTGCCGTCTTTGGTGACTTGATCGAGCTCCCCGATCCACTCGCCTTTCGCGATCACACCGGCCGTGGCGGCCTGGAAGCTCGACGGGTCGCGATAAACAAGTTCCTTGACCGGTCTGCCAAGCGCCTCGGCAGCGGTCCAGCCGTAGAGCCGCTCCGCACTTTTGTTCCAATATAGAATCCGATGGTCGAGGTCGCGCACGAGAATGGCATCCTGAGCTTTGTCCAGCAACGACGCCTGTTCGCGGATACGGGCGTCGGCTTCCTGGCGTTCCAGTTCGGCGGCCGCGCGCGTGGCGAAAATCTGCAAGGTGGAGGCCACGAAATCAGAAACCTTGAGCGGCTCGCGGAAAAGCACCAGCAGCAGACCCACCGTTTGCCCCGCGGAATTGACCAGCCTCCGCCCGACGTAGGCTTTGGATTCCAGCGCTGCCAGCGAGGGGATGTGGGGAAAAAACTGATCCGCACCCGCGGTCCCAATCAGATCGTCCACCAGGTTTTCGCAGGGTGTGCCGGTGAGCCCGAATTCCAAATTGTCGAGCGCCTGTCCATCAACGACGGCTGCAATGGTTTGGGCCGCGAGCGGTTCTCCCGGGAGCAGCCTGGCCACAAACCCGGCCCTCGCGCCAAGTGCTTCTGCCATGTTCCCGGCGAGGTGTTCAAAGAACTTGGAACCAAAACTGGTGGATACACTGGCGGCCACTTTCTGCATGGCGTCGTGAATCCGACGACGTTCCGCACGCACGCGAAGATTGCCGATGCCAAAGGCAAGGTCATCGGCCAGTTCCTGCAAGAGCTTCAGCTCATCCGCGCCCGCCTGATTGGGTTCACTGGAATAAAGACCGAGCAAACCGAACGTGCGATTTTCATCCCGCAACGGCAGGCAAACGATACTGCGATAGCCACGGGACTGAGCCTCTTCGCGCCAATAAATGGCGGAGGGCTCCTCGGCAATATCCTGGCAGATTACGGTTTGTCCGCTGCGCACGGTTCGCCCGCCCGGCCCGCGCCCATTCATCTCCGCGTCAGACCAGCTTAGGTTGATTTTTCCGAGATAGCCTTGTTCTTCACCCGCGTGCGCCATGGGAACGATCGAGCAAGCCGCATCCTCCATGGCGTAACCGACCCACGCCATGCGATATCCGCCAATCTCCACCGCCAAACGGCAGATATCCGTGAGCAACTGCTTTTCCTCTGCAACGCGCGTGAGTGCCTCGCCGCAGGCGCTGAGCATCCGCAAGGCGCGGTTCAAACGTGCCAGTTCCAACGCGGCCTGTTTGCGCTCGGTAATGTCCTGAAAGGCCCCTCGCAGGCCGATGATTTTACCATCGGCATCGCGCACCGCTTCCCCAATGGAATGCACCCAGATGCGTCGTCCTTTGGCCGTCAGTTTCGGCAGCTCAAATTCATAGGACGTCCCTTCCCGCGCGCAGGCCTCCACCAAGCGCCGGACTTCCGCTTGATGTTCCGGGAGGAAATAACTGATTCCTTCATCGAAACCGGGCTTGTAACCGGCCGGGAAATCATGAATGGCACAGCATTCATCCGACCAGGTCAGAATGCGCTCAGGCAGTTGAATGCTCCAGCCGCCCAACTGCGCCGCGCGGCCCGCGAAGCGCAGCAGCATTTCATTTTTGCGCAAAGCCTCTTCGATCTGTTTGCGCTCGGTGATGTCCTGGCAAGTGCCCAAAGCGCGCACCGGCCGGCCGGTGTCGTCCCGGAACGCCTGCCAGCGCTCTTCAACGAACTTGACGCGCCCTTCCGGAAACAAGATCCGATGCTCCATCACGCGTGGAGAGGTTTCTTCAAGCGACTGGGCAAAGGCGGCTTCAACGGCAGCGCGGTCTTCCGGATGCACCCGGCTTAGAAATGCCGCGTGCGTGGGGTTGAATTGCTGCGGGTCGGTCTCAAAGATGCGATGCGTCTGGTCGGACCAGATCACGTCCATGGAGGCCAAATCCGTTTCCCAGCTTCCCACTTTCGCAACCGCTTGGGCCGCCAGCAATCGAGCCTTTTCCGCTTCCAGCATCTGCGCGAGTTGCCGCTGCTCACGTTCGCTCTGCGCGAGGGCTGCCTCCGCTTTTTCGCGCTCAGTGACATCCAGCGCAACGACCATTTGTGCACGTCTCCCGGCGAAGCGCAAAGGGTGGGAGCAAATTTCCACGATGATGATCCGGCCGTCTTTCACCCGGTGCCGCCAGATACCCGAATAGCTCATGCCATCGATTGTGCTCGCCACCGTCTGACGCAGCGCCGGGATATCCTCAGCCGGCCGGATATCGGCGATGGTCAGGCGCAAGAACTCGTCATAGGAATAGCCGTAATGCGCAATCGCGGCGTGGTTCACGGCCAGAAACTGGAGCGTCTCCAGATCGTAAACCCACATGGGCTGGGGATTGCTCTCGAATAAAAGGCGGTAACGCCGCTCGCTTTCGCGCAAGGTTTCTTCGGCCAGCTTGCGCTCGGTGACATTCACATGCATCACCACCGCGCCACCGGGTTCACCTTTGTTGAGCGGCGTGGCCATGAGCCGAAACCAGCGCTTCTCTTCAGGAGAATGACAGGGATATTCCAGCGCAAACTCAGTTACCGTGCCGTCCAAAATCGCCCGCAAACCGGCCGCGACCTCGTGCGCTTGATCGGAGCAGTCGCCGCGGACTGCCTGGCACAGCGCGATGTAATTCTGGCCCACCCCAAAATCGGAACCTTGCAGTGCATTCATCTGGGCGAACTGCCGCCAGGCCTCGTTCACGGAGACAATTACTCCCTGCGAATCCACCAATGCGATATGCGCCGGCAAGGCATTCAAAATCGCGCCCTGCGTTTCGGCCAGTTGACGCAGCGCGGCTTCGCTGTGCCGCAGTTTGTCCTGGGCTTCCCTCAACAAATACGGTTGTCCGTCAGCCGCAAAAGCGTCCACCTCACCGCCGGTCAATTCCTGCAGTTGCCGTTCCGTTTCGCGCAACGTTTGGACCAGCTTCGCAATCTTGTCCTGGGTTTCCAGTGAGTGTTTAGGCGGCCGGGATTTCATCGGGAACCATTGTCAGTCATTGCCGTAAAGCCGAACGCCCACACGGCCGGCCGGGATTTGTTTAAATCCGATCGCAGCTTTACCACAACGGCCAGCAAGTTCATTCGCACCTCCGCAGGATGGTCAATTCGAAGGTCATATAAAGGCAATTCTTCCATTGGATTCAACTGCGGCTCGTGAACATCGCTGCGACTTGAATTCAGGAAGCCGTCCTTTTCAGGAGGATCGCCGAACCCCGGCAGGACATCCGCCATGGGTTTGCCTTGAGCCACCCCGAGCGGCGCGCCGGCCTTGATGAGAAAAAAGAGGCTTACCAAAAGCCTCGCCACGCATAACGCAGGCTTTTCCATGCCCATTTTTCGCCTGGGCGAAGTTCAGATCACTACCGGCTGACATCTTCCCGGCGTTTCCTGACGGGTGCATCCTGACACTGCCCCCGGAGCGCGACCTTCAGGTCGCTTCAATGCGCATTCTGATTGTGTGAAATCATTGCCCTGCGGGTTTGCGCACGTTGAAGCGGCGTAAACGCCGCGCTCCTCCTGCAATCTGAACCGGGGCAGCGTCAGGATGCACCCTTTCCCGACCTAAGGAAGCTCTGGCCCGTGTCAAACAGACGCTTCCGAAGGCATCCCCGGCTCGACCAGACATGGGGAAGATATTGTTCTGCCTGAGGAAAACTTTCCGATAATTGAGTCAACGTTTTCCTTAATTGTCAGAAGCTTTTCCCAAGGTATCAGAAACTTTTCCCAAGGTATCGGAAGCTTTCCGCAAGGTATGGAAATCTTTCCATGACTTAAGGAAATCCTTCCGAGATATTGGGAAGCCTCCATACAAGTCTGGGAAGGTCTTCGAGATAGAGGAAATGTCTGCCTGATATCGGCCAGAGCTTTCCTTAACCATGAAATTGCCTGCCCCACGTCAGGCAAAGGCAGATTTACCCCTGCCCAGTGCTGAAGCAAGACACGCTGTCTTTCCAATAATGAGACAAAGAGGCCCGAAGGGTTAACCGGCTATTGATAGTCATTGCGCCCGTAGCAGCGGAACTAAGTCCGCTCCAATTCTTGCGCGAAAAACGCCAGCAGAGGGAAGCCGACTCTCATCGGCTGCTACTTTTCAACGGGGCTGCCAGACGGTTCGGTTTAATCTTCCAGATAATGCGTGTCACGGGCGGGGGCCAGTTGACCTCGACCTGTTCCTGGCGACTGATGAAAATGGCGGCTGGGCTACGACCCATGCTTGAAGGGTGAACAACCGATTGCGTCGTTGGACGATCAGACGCATTCCCTGATCTCGTGCAGTATTTCCCATTTCCAATATTCCTTTGATCTGGAGCTAAAACCTTGTTGCCAAGGAAGAAAAGCTAAATTACTGTCGCCCCATGAAGGTCAATATCCCAGCGATTCCGCTGCTCACATAACTGTTAGCCGATGAAGCCGTTCTTCCCACTCATTGTTCTTGGATGTCTTTCCCACGCAATTGCTGCGAAGCTTTGTCAGTTTCTGTTGCCGCTCTTTTATGAGGGTGCATCTAGAAACGCGCCATTCGTGATTTATTCTTCGATCGTGATCTCATGGCCATTGTGGGGTGTGCCGCTCTGGAAGTTTGCCAAGATAGGATTAAAGATTCGGAGCGCTGTTGTGACGTTTGCGGGATTACTGTTCTATTCGCCAGTGCTCATTTTGGTCATGGAATCATATGCGGGCCGCGAGATATCGGACGACTTTTTCTTCAGATGAATTCAACGGCTAACAAGATCACTGGAGCGCCTATGAGGGTTGTCAAGGGTGGTGGTGATTTCCGGCAGGTTTTTTTCGGGAGGTTGATCGTGCGCAGCGCAACGGAGTGAAGCGAAGTCACGCGCGGGAGCGCTGAAGTTCCATTGATTTCAAAATCTTTGGCGCAACTTCAGTCTCCGGATCGAAGCATTATTTCAAAGTGTCCCTTTCCTGGGTTCAACGTGGGAAGAATAAATTCCGAGAGTTTGCCGACCAGTGTCGCCGCCTGTTGTGTACTGGGATTACTATGTCCCGCACCAGCTCCTATCCGGACAGTTGATTGAATCAACGCCAACTGTGTCATTCTTGTGTGACTGCGGCGACCGAGGGGTCCGTCCCATCTAAAGTACGGTGAGGCTTGCACCTCACCAGCTCCAGTCACGGACAGGACCCGCCCGATCGCAAAAGTTCTCATTCTTTCCTCCCGCGAATCGAAGGTCTGAAACAAAAGTAAAAGTCCTGTGAAGGATTGAAGGTTACGCGGCGATCCAGCCCAGCTCGGCCATGGTGCAACGGCCCGTACGCCAGCGCCATAAATCCACCGCCAGTTGGCGGGCCAGCGCCACGACGGCTTTCTTGCGCAGCGATGGACCGTCGGCGAGTTTGACTTTCATCTTACGCGCGGCTTTCCACTCCGGTTGCCACAGCAGGAAACGCCAGACAGCTTCGACGAGCAAACAACGCACGCGTCCGTTGCCCAAGCGATCGATGGAACCCACGCGCCGTTTGCCACCGCTGCTGTGTTCGCTTGGACAACAACCGGTGTAACTGCCGATCTGTTTGCGATTGTTGAAGCGGTGCCAGTCACAGACTTCATGGTCCAACGTGACGAGCGTGATCTCGCCCAGACCCTTGGGAATGACTTGTGATTGCACCCGCGCCAGAAGTTCCGTTTCCAACGCGGCGAGCTGTTCTTCCATCGCGACGATGAGGTCACGCAATTTTTCCAGCACGGCCAAAAGCCACGGTTCGAGTGCAGAGAGCTTCTTCCAGTTGCGCGCGCCCCACCAGCGGGCAGGCAGCTTGGCGTGGCAATACTCGGCGACCTGCCCGTGGCCGCGATTGGCCAGTTGGCGGACCTGGCGTTTGAGGAACTTGCGGCGTCGAGTGGCTTCGCGTTTACGCTGCTCGGCTTCGCTGGGGATGCGGATGGGTGCAAGCTCATCCGGATTGCCATCGAGCCAGCGGGAAAGACGCAGGCAAAGCGCGCGGGCATCGAGCTTGTCGGTCTTGCGCTTGCCGTTGAGATCGACGGGCGTGATGAGAAAGCTTTGAGCGCCTGCGGCGACCAGTTCGCGATGGAGCACGAAACCAAAGCCGCAACTTTCCTGCACGCAGAAGACCTGGAGACCTTCGGCTGTCCAGCGTTTGACCTGATCGATGAGTTCGAGACGGGAGAACTTGCGTGGTGCTTTGGGCGAGGCGTGATCGCGCTGGGCGACGGCCATGATGAAATCGATAGACGTCGAGGCCGAGTTTGAGCATCAGTTTGACGGGATCGATGATGGCCTTGGGCAAAGGCTGAGCGGGCACCGCCGGACGGGTCACTACAGGCTTGTCGGCCGCGCGTTCGGGAGTTACGGTCTGAAGCGTTATGGTGGGTTTGAGGAAGTATGTTTTCATTAATACGAGTGTGGCACCTTGTGGCGTCACCTCTCAACCCATCATGACATCTAAAGTGGCGGGCGCATGCGGTTTCATGCGCTTGGTTCTTTCACAGTTTTTGAGCAGTCGGAGCGGCGTTTACCGCCACTTCGCTCAGTTCTGTCGTTAGCCCACTATGCCTAGACCCGATCAACAAGCTGTCGTGAAAGCGCTGGCGGATTTTATCAAGCTGGGGCGAGATGTTGGTTTGCCCAAGGCGGTTCAGCCGCTCGAAAAGTATGTGGCCGGTTTTCAAGTTACCCAGCCGACACTGAAGGTTTTGCAGGGGCCAGTGCACAGTGCGTTTAGCGCCGCCTTCATCACGATTCGAGAACGCGTATATGACATGCGAAAAGACAGGCCGCGCCCCGGTATGAAGAAGCAGGACCAGGAGTTCGACCGTTGCAGTAGGGCGGTGTCGGATGCGTTCTTCCCGCCAGAGTATCCCGAGACAGAGATCGTAGGTCTTGCAGGTAACAAGGAGACGACCACCGTGATTGGTGACCCCACAGGCGCAAAAGCAATCGCCAAGTCCAGTTTGGACGCTGTTCGTCAGTTCTCCAAAGCTGTGTTCAAGCAAGATATGGAGACAGCCTACAAACTCTGCGCCAATGAGCTTCGGGCGGCCATGAGCGTTGAGCAGTTCGTTGCGGGACTCAAGCGATCGGATTCACGCTTTGGTGGTCCGGCAATAGATATGGTGGTTGAGCGCATCACGTGGATCTACGGAGATGCAGGCTCACGCAAGAAGAGCAACGCCAGCGGCGACTGGCCCAAAGACACACCGAAGCCCAACAAGAGGGCTCTTGTCGGCACCTTTTGGTTTGTTGAGAAGAGCCAGAAACGAGGCCGTTGGGTGTTTTTTTGGGTTACAGAGGAGGCGGAAGGCTATCGCATCGCGAAGTTCATGCAGTACTTGCAATGACGACGTGGGCTAACAATGCGCCTGCACCTAACCGCCGCCCGCGCTTTCCGCTCGGCGTTCTCGGGCTGTTCAAGTTTCCTGTTTGCGCTCCACCTGCCTCCCCGGCGGCGGTAGGTGAGGCGCGACGTTGGACCAGAGAGCCGGTCCCATTCAATGCAATAACATGCCAAGCGCGATGAAATTGGCCTTGCTGATCTCTCAGGTGTGCTTCTTCGCGGTTCTCGCAGCGGGTGCCGACCTGGAGGAATACAATATCGATTTCCAGGGTCCGGCACGTCTGACCGAGCGTCCACTGCGCATCCCCACGCCCACTCGGCTCATCGTATACGTCACCGGGCCGAAGATGGACCATGACAAGCGTTCCTTTGCGGCGTTGCTTGGCAGTTCACCCGCGTATGCGACTACCAATTACGCCGAGATTACCAATCTGGTCGCCGCTTTATGTGGTGAGACTGACAACACGGCGAGGATTACGAATGCAACAAGGCATGTGGGATACACCTACCACGTGTTGCTCTTTCAGGATGCAGACCAGACGGTCATGCATTTTCGTGTTCTTGAGTTCACAGATGTGAAGACAGAATGGTACGACGTCTGGCCTCGTTCTGATACCAGCTTTGGCTATTTCAACAGGCCCATAGGCCCATGGTTGCATGAGCACGTCAAGACCCCGACAAACGCACCAGCAGCAGCCAGATAAGTTTGGTCTGCTCATATTACGGTCCAACAAGCAGATGCACCGAACAGCCACCAAGCGCTGCGGTTTCAACCCGCACTGGAGACAGATCACTGTTGTTGCAGTCGCGAGCGCGCTGCCAGTGGCTGTCGGTGATCTCACCTCTGAGGTAATCCGACAAGAGATTTTTTAATTTTTCTTCGCGGGATTCTTCCACGGGCTTTTGCCGACTTCGATGCGATCAAAGAGGGCCACGAGTTTGCTGCCGTTGTGGCGCAGGGCGGTTTCGTAGGTGGCT
>JBQCEJ010000562.1:0-12872 GCA_051960355.1 Verrucomicrobiota bacterium
TGGAAGGGATACATGCAAACCGTGCTGGATCGACTGGGTCCAGTGGCGAGCAAAACCTTGGAAGGCGCCTTGATCGACAGTTATGAAGTGGGCGGCCAAAACTGGACGCCACAGTTCCGTGAAGAATTCCAGAGGCGGCGCGGTTACGATTTGTTGAAGTATCTTCCGGCGTTGACCGGGCGCGTGGTGGATAATCCGGAAATTTCCGAGCGCTTTCTCTGGGACATGCGACGAACGATCGCGGATTTGTTCGCTGAAAATTATTACGGGCGCTTCCAGGAACTCTGTCATCAGCACGGATTGGTTGCCATGACCGAACCTTACACCGGGCCCTTTGAGTCGCTGCAGTGTGGTGGCGCTGCGGATTTGCCGATGGGCGAATTCTGGATCGACATGAAACCCTTGCCCGCGGTGAAGCTCGCCTCTTCCGTCGGGCACATTTACGGCAAGCCGGTGATCGGCACCGAATCGTTCACGGCCGCGCCCGGAATGCGGCACGCACGCTGGCAGACCGATCCGTATTCGCTCAAGACACTTGGCGACCTGGTTTTCAGCCAGGGAATCAACCGCTTTATACTGCACCGTTTCGTGATGCAACCGTGGACCAATCGCTGGCCGGGCATGACCATGGGCAAGTGGGGAACGGAATTCGATCGCACGACGACCTGGTGGGAACCGGGCCGCGCCTGGCACGAGTACGTGGCTCGCTGCCAATATTTGCTTCAACAAGGACGCTTCGTTGCCGAGGCCGCGTATTATTCCGGCGAAAGCGTTCCCGTGGAAATGCGCGCCGGCGATCCAGCGCTTCCAGAGGGCTTTGATTACGACGGAATCAATGCCGACGTGCTCCTGCATCAGGCAAAAGTGCGCGATGGACAATTGGTGCTGAAGAGCGGCATGCGTTATCGCGTGTTGATCCTGCCGCCCAAAGATCCCGCGATGACGCCGCGCGTCCTGCGCCAGTTGCGAACCTTCGTGGCCGACGGATTAACCATCGTGGGCGCGCCGCCACCGGCTTCGCCCAGCTTGGAAAATTATCCCCGGTGCGATGTTGAAGTGCGCAAGATCGCGGCTGAGCTGTGGGGCAACTGCGATGGTCAGACGATCACTGAGCACGCTTTTGGGAAAGGCAAAGTCGTCTGGGGTCAATCGCTGGAGAAGGTCTTGGCGGGGCTGTCCGTGAAACCCGATTTCAGCTACGACCAGAGCCAACGGTCCAAGCTGGTTTTCATTCATCGGCTGGATCGCTCGGCTGATATTTATTTCGTGGCCAATCAGCGTCAGCGGTTTGAATCGCTGGAATGTTCCTTCCGAGTCTCCGGGAAAACGCCCGAGCTTTGGAACGCGCAAACCGGCCAGATCGAGAAGGCTCCCGTCTGGCGGCAGGAAAATGACCGAACGATCGTGCCCCTGCGATTTGATCCAGCCGGATCCGTGTTCGTCGTCTTCCGCGAAAAAGCCAAAGGCGATCATGTGGTTTCCGTGAAGGTTGAAGGGCCCGCCGAACAGCCGGCACCTGCGCGGATACCGGAGTTGCGGATTGTGAAAGCGCTTTACGGCGCCTTTCCCGACGGCGGCGCGGTCACCAATTTTCAGCGCACCGTCGATGTCACCGCGAAAGTGGCTGAGCGCATTCAAAACGACGCGCTGGAGGTTTGGGCCAATGACCAGCTGGGTGGCAATCCGGCGGGGAATCTCGCGAAAGAACTGCGCATCGAGTATTCGCTCGACGGCGTGCGCCATGAGATTGCCAATGCGCAGGACCAATTGATCGTGCTGCCGGATACAGCGCCGCCGATGGGAACGCCTCCCGCTTACCGCGTCTATCTGGATGCTGAAGGCAAGCCGCGCGTTTGGACGTCTAAGCCGGGGACTTTTACGTTGACCATGGCTTCGGGACGGCGCCTGGAGCTGCGTTGCGACGCTGTGCCCGCGCCGGTGCAGATCAGCGGGCCATGGGACGTGCGTTTTCCGGCCGGCTGGAATGCGCCGGAGCAGATGGCGTTTGAACGGCTGGAGTCGTGGACCAAAAGCAGCAATGACGGCGTGAAATATTTCTCGGGAACGGCCGTTTACGAAAAGCAATTGAATGTTCCTGGCGAACTGATGGGTTCCGGGCGCCAGATGTGGCTGGATTTGGGCGGCGTGAAAAATCTGGCCGAGGTGTTCCTGAATGAGCAGCCGTTGGGAATTTTGTGGAAGCCGCCGTTCCGTGTGAACGTGAGCGGGGTTCTAAAAACTGGTAAAAACGTCTTGAGAATCAAGGTGACCAATCTCTGGCCCAACCGTTTGATTGGGGACGAGCAGTTGCCGCCGGATTGCGAGTGGGATGGCGAAGGCTTGAAGGCAACGGACGGCAAGAAGTTGAAGGCGTGGCCACAGTGGTTCCTGCAGGGCAAGCCCAGTCCAACCGGCCGCGTCACGTTCGCCACCTGGCACCATTGGACCAAGGACGATCCGTTGCTCGAATCCGGTTTGCTGGGACCTGTGCGCTTGGAAGCGAGCGAAGAGTTGGGCGCTCGTAAATAACTCTGGAACAGCTCAAAGGCACAATGCCGTTGGAAGCAAGCGGGTGTGAGCAAAAATTCTTTCGTGTGCTTCGGCTGGTCTCGGCGACCGAGCCAGCCATCATTCGTTTGAAATGCGCTTGTCCGGGTTTTGACACGTGCTGTAGCTTGTGCAGACGATGTTCCTACATGCTGCTTGGGTTGCGGTTCTGATCGCTTCCATGTGGATTGCCACCGCCGCATCCCCCCAGGAAGAATTCGTGGTTCGCGTTTGGGATACCAAGAGTGGTCTGCCTCAGGATGCCATCAAGGCCATTGCCCAGACGCCGAACGGATATTTGTGGGTGGCGACTTTTGCCGGCCTGGCGCGATTTGACGGTGATAAGTTCCAAATCTTCGATGCGGGGAATACTCCCGAACTGCCGGATAACCTGATTAATGCGCTGTTCTGTGATCGGCGCGGCCGGTTATGGATCGGTCATGACAGCGGCCTGGTGACGGTGATGGAGGAAAAGAAATTTCGCAGGGTTGCCTTGCCTGGAGACGGGGCGCAGGTTCCGATTCGCAGTTTCAATGAGGACGCCGAGGGGAATGTCTGGGTGATGAATTTGCGCTGGCAATTGTCCATAATCAGTCCTGCCGGAGAGTTGCTGCCGTCGCCTGCTGCTCCGATTCCGGGAGACTCATGGAATCACTTTGCGTCGTCCACCTCGGATCGCAACCTGCGCCTGGTGACAACCCGTGGCCGTTGTTACATCGCGAGCATCAAAGGTGTCACGCCGGATCCGGATATGCCGACCCGCATCTCCGATGGCCGCCGTGTCATTCACAGCGAGCGCGGTGGTTACTGGGCGGAGTTGGATGGCAGACTGGGCCGGTGGATGGGCGGCAAGTTGGTGGAGGACGCTGGGCCGGTGAATTGGGGAACGGCAATCTACTCCATCATTTGTGAGTGGAATGGCATGGTGGCGGCGGGAAGCTTTCTGGACGGCTTGACCCTGGCCCGGCACGACGGCAGCAGGCTCCATCTGAAATCTCCCGACGATCTGCCCAGCAACTGGATCGCGGGCGTGTTTGTGGACAGCGGTGGAAGTTTGTGGATCGGCACCGGTGATGGCGGGATCGCGGCGATCTGGCCGCGGCGCGTTGGAATGATCCAGCCACCGGGCGAGGCGGCCCGCAAGCATATCCTGAGCATAACGCCAGGGATCGACGACGGGATCTGGGTGGCGACCGAAGGAGCGGGAGTCTTTCAATTTGACGGCAACTCGTGGCGGGCTGCACCGCCCATTCCGGGTGTGCAATCCACTGAGAATTCCCCGATCTGGATGGCTCAAGACGGGAGGCTGTGGGTCGATGCGTCGAGCGGGAGCGGGTTGTATACCTTGACAGGCGAAAGGTGGCGGCGGGTCGCTTCCCTGGCACGAGTAGCCACCGGTCGCGGCGCGTTGTTGATGGAATCGAATGTTCTGTGGGCGGTCAACTCACAGGGGTTATTCCGATTTTCGGGACCTGATTTCAAGCAGGCCGATCGGATTCCCGGTGAGGGAGGAATCTGTGCTCTGGCGCCGGATGGAAAAGGCGGCATCTGGTTCGGTGGGTACGGTACGGGCCTTGGGCATTGGGGAGAAAAGGGCGGCGCGATGTGGCACTCCAAAAATGGGTTGCCGAATGACAATGTGCATTCCCTGTTTCGAACGGACGACGGCACATTGTGGATTGGGACTGATGGCGCGGGCCTGGTGCGAATGAAGAACGGGCGGTTCGGGGTGATTTCAAAGAAGAACGGTCTGCCGTCCAATTCGGTCTGTCAGATCATTGACGATGGGCAGGGACGATTGTGGATGGGCACTCGCAACGGCATCTGCGCGGTTTCGTTTGAAGAGCTGGATCGCTGCGCCGATGGGAAACGGGATTACATCCGATGCGTGGTGTTGGACACGTCCGACGGGATGGAGGTCCAGGAATGTTCTGCTGGCAAGCAGCCCTCGGTTTGTCGCACAGCGGATGGGCGGCTCTGGTTTGCGACGCAGCGCGGGGTGGCGGTGATTTCTCCATCGCAAATTGACGTGGATACACAAGCCTTGCCTGTCTGGATTGAGCAACTGCATACCGATGCCGGCTCGGTGTCGCTGCAAGATTCGAAAGAACAGCAGATTCGGCTGCCGCAGGGGCAGAGGCGGATTCAGATCGAGTTTGATGCGCCGTGTCTCCCCGCCGCCCATCGTGTTCGTTTCAAACACCGGTTGGAGCCGATCGAATCCGGCTGGGTTGATTCGGAATCGAGCCGGGAAGCGACGTATGCGCGTGTTCCTCCCGGCAAATATGTTTTCCGTGTGATTGCCAGCAACAAAGACGGCGTATGGAATGAGCAGGGTGCGACTTTGGCGTTTACCATTCCGCCGTTCTTGTGGGAACGGGCGTGGTTTGCGCCGCTCTGTTGGTTTGGCGTCCTTGGCACGGTGGCGGCCTTGGTGCTGGTGTTTCTTCGGCAACGATTGCATCGGCGTGTGGAGTTGCTGGAACATCACCGTGCGGTGGAACGGGAACGCTCGCGCATTGCCAAGGATCTGCACGACGATTTGGGCGGCAGCCTGACGGAGATCAACATGCTCGCGGGCGCGATTGCCGTTCCGCAAAACCCGGACGGTGCGGAGCCGGAAATCGTCGGCCAGATCGCGCGCAAATCCACCCGGATGGTCCGGGCGCTGGACGAAATCGTTTGGGCCGTCAATCCGAAGCACGATTCCGTGGCATCGTTGGTGGATTATCTTTCCGGGGCATCCCAGGAATTTCTGAGTGCCGCCGGGATTCGTCTCCGCTTGGATGTTCCGCGCACGCTCCCGGAGATTGCGCTGTCGCCCGAGCAGCGGCACGATCTGTTTCTGACGGCCAAAGAAGCCCTGAACAATGTCGTGCGCCATTCCCGGGCCACCGAAGCTCGCGTGCAAGTGCGAGTGGATGCGGCGCGGCTTGTGATCGTAGTCGCTGACGATGGCTGCGGATTCGACACGGCCATTTCCACCGGCGGTGATGGGTTGAACAACATGCGTGAGCGCGCGGAACGTTTGGGTGGCTTCGGCCGGATTTCCAGTCAACCCGGCGAGGGCACCACGGTGGAAATTGAAATGCCTTTGAAATGAATTCTTTTGCTTCACCTTCGCGATTCACCCAATCGGGTGAATGTTTTTTGCCCGGCGCTGGAAGATGCTTGACGGAGCAATGGCTGATTTGGAAACCATCACAACCCCGGCGCCGGGCGCTGTCGTCCCATTCGGTGCCGGTCACGTTGTCATCAATGCCATGACCACCCTTGCCATTGTGGAGGACAATGCCACGGTCCGGCAGACGTTGGTTCGCTGGATCAATGAAGCGCCCGGTTACCGGTGCA
Source organism: Verrucomicrobiota bacterium (assembly GCA_051960355.1). Lineage (GTDB taxonomy): Bacteria > Verrucomicrobiota > Verrucomicrobiia > Limisphaerales > DASXHY01 > DASXHY01. The sequence continues at coordinate 5,899 of JBQCEJ010000562.1, forward strand.
TCTGTGAGTGTGGCACGGCGGAGGAAGCAATTGCCAAACTGCCACGGCTCGTCCCAGACGTCGTGCTGATGGACATTCAACTGCCCAATTTATCCGGCATCGCCTGCACCGTCCGTTTGCGGGAACTCCTGCCCAAGGTCCAGATCATCATGGTGACCGTGTATCGCGATTACGATCGCATCTTCAAGGCGTTGCAAGCGGGCGCTTGCGGCTATCTGCTGAAACGCGGCACGCAACAGGAATTGCTGCACGCCATCGAGGAAGTGCGCTCCGGGGGCGCGCCCATGAGCAGTGAAATTGCGCGACGCTTGGTGGAATCGTTTCAAAAGCCGGTTGCCGAAGTCGCTGATTCCTCCGAGATCACCCGCCGCGGCGAGGAGATTCTGAATCTGCTCTGCGATGGTTATTCCAACAAGGAAATCGCCGAACGGCTGCATCTCAGCGTGGAAACCATCCGCACGCACCTGCGGCGGATTTACGAGCGATTGCACGTTCGCTCCCGCACTGAAGCGGCCCTGAAATATCGCGAATTACGCGACCAGCCGCCTTCGAATTCAAGCACCAGCCGCAGCTGAGCGGCGAGCCGTCTTCAAGAACCGCATTCCTGCGATTGTCCAAACGTGCATGACAAGAATGAAAGAGCTATCCAGTAAACTTCTGGCCCTGACCTTCATGCTTGGAATCGGGGCGAGCCAGCCCCTGCTGGCTCAGAGTGGCAGTTGGACCAATGACGCCAGCGGGAACTGGGGTGGCAGTGCGAATTGGCAGAATGCCGTGGTGGCCGATGGAGCCGGGAACACGGCGTATTTCAGCAACAGCATCAGCGCGAACCGCTCGATTACCAACGACACCAGCCGCACGATCGGGAATCTGGAGTTCGGGCGTCCCGATATCTTCGTCAACAGCGGCGCCCGGAGTTGGACGTTTTACCGGACGGGCGCGAATGTCCTGACGTTGGATAACGGAGCGTCGGTGCCGACGATCACCTGCTGGAAAGGAGCGGCTTCGGCGGGAACGTCCCACCGGTTTTCAGCGCCGTTGAGCAGCAGTTTGGGATTGATCAAGCGAGGGGAGAGTCCGCTGTGGTTGAATGCGGCGAACCCCAGCCTCAATGGGACGCTGATCATTGCCGATGGAAGTGTTTATGTGCAAGCGGCCGGCGCGTTGGGCAGCATGTCAGTGGTGATCTCCAACGGCTGTTATCTGGATTTTTACGCGACGAGCACGTTGAACCAGGACGTTACTCTGAATGGAATGGGAGCGGCGCAGGACGGCAACACGCGTTCGTCATTGCAGGCCGATTCGGTTACGAGTGGAAGCGCGGGAAGTTTTACGATCAACGGCACGGTGACATTGAATGCGACGTCGGACATTGGCGGCAGCAGTCCTGATCAAACGATGACTTTGAACGGTCTGGTGACTGGACCCGGCGGCTTGGTGAAGAATGGTTTTTCCAATGGCGGCGGCACGCTGGTGCTGGCGCACACCAATAATCTCTACGCCGGAGGAACCACTGTCCCCCGTGGAAATTTAAGGGCTAAAGCGGATGGCAGCTTGGGCAGCGGCGATGTGACGGTGAATGGAGGGAAATTGCAATTGGACACGCCGGCAACCATGAACACCAACGCCAGCTTGTTTCTATTCGGCATTTCAAATGTGATAACCCTCAATTTCACTGGGACGCAGAGTGTTCATCAGCTTTCAATCAACGGCAGCTCTTGCGCACCGGGAACATGGGGAGCCCTGGGTTCCGGTGCGTCTCATGAGAGCGCTGCCTTTTACGGTCAGGGTAAGCTGGCTGTGCTCACCGCTGGCCCGGGCAAGGTTTGGGTGGCGCGCACGCCCGCAGCCGATGAAAAACCGGAGCATAATCAGTTTTATGCCCGCGACAATACAGGGTGTGGAACCATTTATTACAATGGAACTCTGGGTGGTTCGCCGGATTCGGTTTTTCTAAAGGTCTACGCCAATGGAATTCTTTATACGAATCTCAGCCAATCCTTGGTGAGTGGCGCTTACCGATTTGCGGCGCGGATTCCCGCGGGCCTGATCACCTACAGCGTGCAGTTCGGGTCGGTGAGTGCGGGCACGACGACGGTTTTGGATTCGGTCACGAACCTGATTTGCGGAGACGCCTACATCATTCAAGGACAATCCAATGCCCAGTCCGATGCGCCGGGAGCGGATCCCAATCCTTATCCAACCCCGTGGATTCGCACCTATCACACGAATTGGGAAAACGCCGTCCGCTACAACGGCAGCAACACTGTCGGACGGGTCGGCTACTGGGGCATGGATCTGGCGACCAACTTATTGCTCAGCTTTCAGGTTCCGATCTGCATCATGAACGGAGCCGTGGGCGGTTCACGCATCGACCAGCACCAGCCCAATCCGAACAATCACTACGATACGAATTATACGTATTCGATTTATGGCAATCTGCTGAACCGGGTTGCTTCGGCCAAACTGACGCATGGCATCCGGGCTATCTTTTGGTACCAGGGTGAAAGCGACTGCGGCACCAATCTCAGCGGCGGCTGGCGCTATGACTCTTACCAGCAGAATTTCCTCAACCTGGCTGCGGCGTGGAATCAAGACTATCCCAACTTCCAGAACTATTATGTGTTTCAGGTGCGGCCAGACGCCTGCAGCTATGGCGGCACCGTGGGAAGCGATATGCTGCGGGAAAAAATCCGGAGCCTGTCGTCGCTCTTTTCCAACCTGAGCCTGATGTCCACGCTGGGAATTGCCGGGGATCGCGCGCTCTGCCATTTCTACGCCAGCGGCTATGCGCAAGTGGCCGATCTGATGGCGCCTCTGGTGAAGCGCGACCACTACGGCGTGATTCCGACGCAGGCGATCACGGCGCCGGATGTGAAGCGCGCGTATTACACCAGCACCAATCAGGATGAAATTGCGGTGGAGTTCGGCCAGGACATGGCCTGGAACAGCCGCGCCACAAATAATTTTCAGCTGGATCGCGTGCCGGGAAAAATCAAATCCGGCAGCGTAACGGGAACGACTCTCAAGCTTCAGTTGACCAGCCCTTCAACCGCGCAAACGCTCGACTACTTGGTGGACGAATCGCCGTACTGGGACGGCACGTCCACATATCTGCTGTTCGGCGCCAACGGAATTGCAGCCCTGACGTTTTACAACATTCCCATCGCGCCGCCCCTCGCCGCGCCAGCGGTTGCGAGCGTTTCGCCCAGCAGCGGGCGCACCAACGGCGGAACTGTTGTGACGCTCACCGGCGCTAACTTCCTGGACGGCGCGACCGTTCAATTTGGCAATACCAGCGCCGCATCAACCGTTGTGAACAGCTCGACACAGATTACCGCAACCACGCCAGCGCATAGCACTGGACTGGTGAACTTGACGGTGCGGAATCCCGACCAGCAAACCGTCACAATTACGAATGCGTTCCATTTTGTTCCGCCACCATTGCCCGCCACGAACACCAGCGCTTTGCTTTCAGGAAACAACCTGACGCTGACTTGGATCGGCGGCGCGGACCAAACCTGCTTTCTGCTGTCATCGACGAACGCGGCCATTCCAACTGCGGCTTGGAATGTGGTCGCGACCAATGTCTTCTTTTCAGACGGGCGCTTGACGAATTCCATTCCCGTCCAAGCGATTGAGCCGATGCGATTTTACCAATTATCGATGCCATACAACTGAATGGAACGGGAAGGGTGCGAGCGCGTGCGAGTGGAGAGCCTTTTGAAACCAATACACAAATTCACCCGTTCGGGTGGTTTGGCGCTCGGTTCCAAATTCGTAATTATTAGCAGCATGACGTTTAAATGGTTTAAAGATCGGACGCTCCTGGGTATCGCCGCAGTCTTGCTTTCGATTTGGCCAGCGGTTGGAAACGGTGCAGCATCGATTTCGGTCGAGAAGTTCGGCGTGGCGGGAGATGGAGTCGCGGACGACGGCCCAGCCGTTCGCCGAGCGCTGCAAGCGGCGATCGCCGCCGGTCCAGGCACCAAGCTGGTGTTTCCAAAAAGGACGTACCGTCTGGGGCGGCGGGAGGATAGCGATTTCCAATTCGCGCTGAAGGGTATCGTTGGTCTCACCATCGATGGCAATGGATCAAGCCTGGTGCTGGATCCGCACAATGGCATTTTCTCCTTGGCGAAGTGCCGCGACGTCACGATTGGCGGCTTCGAAATCGATTTCAATCCACTGCCGTTCACGCAAGGAACCATTGTGGACGTGCTTCCGAAAAGCCGGAGCTTCGACCTGCGAATCGAACCCGGTTACCCGTTGCCGCCGTCCGATGCGGTGGTCAAGCAGCGGCTTGGCAAAGAAGGCTGGGACTGGGGCTCGGTGATCGATCCTATCGAGCGGCATCTGCGGTGGGATGTTTCCGCCCATTTTTTTATTGAGTCGGTAAACCCGGTTCCCGGGAAGGAGCGAGTGTATCGAATCCAGGTAACTCAAGGTTACGCCAAACAATTGATTCCGGTTCGTCCGAAAGATCGCTTTTTCCTGCCGCTGCGCGTGGATGCCGCCGGAGTGCGGAGCGTCGGTCACAATATCATGGTCACTGAATCGAGCGACTGCACGATTGAGCGCATCACTTTGCACGCAGCGAGAAACGGAATGGACTTTGCCATTCTGCGAAATGAAGGGCGCATCACCCTGCGACAGAACCGGATTACCTTCAAGCCTGGCACCACGCGCCTGGGCAGCACCTGGAAGGACGGCATGCATTGCAAGAATAACCGCGTCGGGCCGCTGATCGAAGATTGCTGGTTTGAGGGAATGCTCGACGACAGCATCAACCTGAGCGCCGATACGGCGATGGCGGCTCGCGTCGTGTCTAACACTGAATTCCAACTGGTTGGACCAGACTTCAAAGCTGGCGACGCGGTCATGGTTTTCGATCCGCGAAGCAATCAGATTCTGGCGCAAACCAGAGTCGTGAGAATCAACCGGGACGCAAACAGAACCACGGTTGTTCTGGCGGATCCCATCCCGCAGGTGATTCCCGGGCGCAAGCAACCGCACTCGGACATCGCGTCCACACATTTTTACAACATGGACTACGTCAACAGCGGCTTCATCGTCCGCAACTGCACATTCAAACCGCAACGTCGGCATGCGATTTTAACCCGGGGCAGCAACGGCCTGATCGAAGGCAACTTGATCGAAGGCATCGGCGGTTCCGGAATTTCCATGGGAAACGAAATCGGCTCGTTTTATGAAGGCCCGTTTCCCCATGACAACATCATCCGCACGAACACGATTCGGAACACTCAGATGGCTGCCATTGAGATCTATAGTCGCGGCCTGACGCGGCAAGGTCAAAACGCTCGCGACATCGAGGTGCTCGGAAATCAGATCACCGTTTTACCCGGCAAGCCCGGCATCGTTGTGGAGTCCGCCGCAAACGTAGCGGTAATGGGAAACTCGATCACGAGCGCCGAGGGCAAGTCGCTCAAGGAGGCCAGGCTGACGGTAAAAAATTCAAAGGATGTTCGCGTGGAGTGGTAACCAGGTTGAGTTCACCCGATTGGGTGAACGCAATCGGGCAGCGGATGGCCAACAGTGAAAAGACGAGAGCTGCTCAGTGGGCCGCTTGGAAACATTACCGCAGCTCCGAACACGAAGCTTTGGAATGGAAGAGATTATGAAACGGAACAGACGGACGAATCGGCAGGACATTGGAACGCGCGAGAGGCAGCTCGTGTGTCGCCGCTCGTGGAACTTCCGTGCGGTGTTGATGATTGTGGCGATGTGCTGGTGCGCGCAAGCCGTTCCCGCAGCTGAGAGTCGCGTGATCCCGCAGCCCGTTCTTTGGGAAAATCTGCAACTCGGCGGTGAGCTGGCGCTGCGTTGCGATCGGAACTTCGACCGTTTGGAAGAGGAAAAATATCAGCCAGACAACGTCTTTCAACAAGGCAGTAGCTGGCCGGGCGATACCGAGGGTCGCACCATTCTCGGCCTGGTGCTCGATGCGCGAGCCACGCACCGTGAACCCAGGTATCTCGAAGAAATTCTCAAGCGGCTGCCGTCGAAAATGAATGCGCAGGGTTATTTTGGAAAGGTGTCGGCGGCTGGCACCGCGGACGAACAGCAACTTTCCGGGAACGGCTGGCTGTTGCGTGGGCTGTGCGAATATTATCTTTGGAAGCACGACGCGCGTGTTTTGGAATGGATCGATCGAATCGTGGACAACCTGGTGCTGCCCACTCGCGGGCTCCATTCTCTGTACCCGATTAATCCGGCCAACCGCATTCACGGTGGCGGCGAGGCTGGCACCATTTCACGCAGAATTGGGCAGTGGCTCGTTTCGACGGACATTGGTTGCGATTTCATTTTCATGGACGGTGTGGTTCAGGCCTACGCAGTCACGGGTCGGCAGGAATTGAAACCCTTGATTGACGAAATGGTCAGCCGTTATCTGGAGATGGATTTGGATGCCATCAAAGCTCAAACGCACGCTTCGCTCACCGGGATGAGGGCCTTGCTGCGGTATTATGAGATGACTCGAGATCCCAAACTGCTTGAGGCGGTCGTCAGCCGGTTCAAGCTCTATCGCGAGCGCGGCATGACGGAAAATTACGAGAACTACAACTGGTTCGGGCGGCCGGAATCCACTGAACCCTGCGCCGTGGTGGATTCTTATCTGGTGGCCGTGCAATTATGGCAATGGACCGGCCGGGCGGACTACCTGGAACTGGCGGAAAAGATTTATTACAATGCCCTCTCCTTTGAACAACGGGCCAACGGCGGATTTGGAACGCAAAAATGCAGCGGTGCCGGCACGCCCAACCTCACCGTCGGTTCGCAGGAAGCGCATTGGTGCTGCACCATGCGCGGTGGCGAGGGTTTGGCGGACGCGGCGCGATCCAGCTTTTTCACCGATGCCAAAGGGTTCTACGTGGTGCGTTTCAACCCAGGCAAGGTAAAGGCGACGTTTGGCGATCGTGGTGTTCTCGAGTTGCAGACGGAGACGGGCTATC
>JBQCEJ010000563.1:0-3992 GCA_051960355.1 Verrucomicrobiota bacterium
CAGCAACGCCCAGCGATCCGCCACCGAGATTGCTGCCCCAACAGTTCGTCGGAGAATGGGCCGATTCTCCCTGACCCGGCGCGCCGCGCGTCCATCCCGATTCCGACTCGTCCGGGCTGATGGTGGACCACTCCACGCTCGGTGTCTCCATATCGTCCTGCCAAGGCAACGGCCTCGGCAGAAGCGTGGTGAACTGATAAAGCTGCCCGTTGTTGTTGTCGGTTGTCACGTTGCCGGCGCGATCACGACTGACCACGCGCAGGTAGTAGGTCTTGTTCGGCTTCAAATCCCTCAGCATCAATTCGTGCTGCGTGGTCAAGACCGGATCAGACGCGGTGTAATTGACGGGAAAGTTGTCCGGCGATTCACCGTATTGCACCAGCGAATCGGCTTCTTTCGAAGTCTCCCAAGTCACGACCGCTTCCAGATAACCGGGATCGATCGACACGTTGCTGATCGTTGGCGCGTTTGTATCAATCACGGCGGTGGCAGTGATGGTCTGACTGGCGGACGCGTCGAGATAGCTGACTTGAATCGTATCACCGGATTGCGCAAATAACGTGCCCGGCGCTCCAGTGTTGGTCGGCACGCAGAGGAAACTGCCGCGAAATAATCCATGCCGAACAGTTTCGGCGAGCGTCAGATTGATCTGCCCGGGATGTTGTGAATTCTGAACTGTCACGGTTGCCTGGCCCGCGCCTTGCAGATCCAAATCGTCCAACTCCACTACCGCCTGGCCGGGCAGCGAATAAACGTCGTTGTCCAGCGTGACCGAACTGCTCCCCGGCGATGGCGCCAGGAAGTTCAACGCATTCCGAAGCAATGCCACCCGATTGTTCGTGAGTCCGGCGTCCATCGGCACGGCGTCCAGCGGAAACGAGAAAAACACCACGCGCCCGCTTTGGTCCACACCCGTCTTGGGAGAACGCAGTCCCACCACGGCGGAGTCGCTTTGAAGCACGGGGGCGGCATTGGCGGAATTGGGAACAATCCAGTCGGACAGGTCCGCGCCAAAGATCATCTGAAACTCCTCGTAAGCCGAGTAATCCAGAGCCGTGTCCATGCCCGCGCCCACAGGATCACCCGAGGCACCTGCAATGAAATCGACGCTTTGATCTTCCGTGTACGATTGCACGCGCAGAACATCCGTGTTGAAGCTGGCCAAACCCGCTTCCGTGAACCGCGTCAAAGATTCCATCGAAGCCAGCAGCAGCGAACCGCCGTTGGTCACGTAGCTCCGGATATTTCCAGCCAACGTTACCGAAGGCGGAGACAGCTCGTCGGTGCGCCAGATGACGCAACGATACGATTGCAACTGCGCCAGCGTCGGCTCCGCGCCGCCCGTGGCATCAAATACATTGTAGGCAGCACCGACAGCATCCAGAGCGTCGGTGTAGCCCGAGAGCGGCGGCACCGAAACCAATCCGTTTTCTGCGAACGCATCCACCAGCAAAATGTCGGGCGATTGCAAATTGGTGACGGTGAAATTCAAACCCGCGTTGTTGTTTGTCGCGCGATTTCCCGCCGCATCCGCCGAGACGACGAAAAACTTCTGAACCGAGTTCGGCGGGATATTGGGAAGCGCCAGTTCGTGAAAGTTTTCAAAGACGTTGTTGCTCACCGAAGATGCCAGTTGGTTCGTGCCGTAATATACCATCGCATTCGCCGGCTCATCCGTGTTCCACGAAACCATCACCTGCCCAAAACGACTCGTGCCCTGCACATTTGAAATCACCGGCGGCATCAAATCCGTCGTCGCGGTGAACACACGATTGGCGGCGGGCTGCGCATCGGCGTAAATGGCCTCGATCAAATTAGTGTGGCCCACCTGAAGTTTCCCATCGGCCAAGGCCGGACCCGTCACGGTCGCCACCGCGCCCGTGAACAATCCCGTGACACCCATTGGAGCCAACGTGATCGACTCGCCCGCCGGTTCCGCCGTGCTGCGCAGCAAAACCGTCGCGCTCCCCTGCCCGGCCAGATTGTAGTCCACCAGCGTCAACCGGATTTGATCCGGCGCGCGATACACCGTCCGGTCAAACGTGACGATCCCCGCACCCGGTGCCGCGATCCGCGCGGAAACCACCAACGCAAAATCTTGATCGACTGGAGAAGTCTCCCGGCGGGCATCTTCGACGACGCGAGTTGCCCGAACCCGAATGACATATTCGCCGGGAAGCGGAGCGCGCAGATGAACCGCTTCGACGTTGTTGATCGTGTCCGGAAGCACAGCGTTCGGAATTGATTCACCCGCTTCGAACTGGTTGCCTCGGTAAACCCGACCATCCGGCGCAGTCACCTCCAGATCGAGATCGTTGACCAGCGCAATGACGGCGGAAGGCATTCCCGGCACATCCGTGTACGCCAGCGTGATCTTCAGCGGTTCGTCAGCGCTCCCGACGAGAATGCGCTTCTCGTAAACCGCCGCGTTGGTCAACAAAACGGATTGATCAACAAAATCGTAATCGCGCGTCGAGCCGACCAGCGCGGGTAAGTTCAAGCGCCCCCAACCTTCATCCTGATTCGGCACAGGCGCAGTGCCCGCTGCGTCGTCCATGTCCGTCGCGGAGTTGATCAAAGCCGCCTTGACCAATGCAGGCGAGGGCGTGCTGCCGCCGTGCGTCACCCGGTAAAATTGAACGAATACCGCCGCCGCGCCGGAAACATGCGGACCCGCCTGACTGGTTCCGCCCTGATACAGGTAGTTGTCGGAAATCGGCCACCATGCGTAATCATCGTTGGCATAAATAGATCGCAGTGATGCAATCCAACTGCCCGGCGCGACCAGATCGGGTTTGATGCGCCCGTCTTCGCACGGGCCGCGGCTTGAGAAATCTGCCATCGAATCCGGCCCGTCACTGTAAATCGGAAATTCTTCCAGCGGCAGATTGAGTCGATCACTGTTGGCCGCACCCGTGGCGATGACATTTTTGGCAACCGCCGGACTGCCAATCGAGCGCTCGTTTGGACCGGCGTTCCCGGCGGAGAATTCCAGGATGTAAGCTTGATCGCCGAGCGTCAGCGCATCAGCGTCGCGCACCAAACCGTCAAATTCCATCGCGCTCAGATCGTAACGTCCCTGCGTATCGTCGCCCCAACTGTTCGAGCCAATGTCCGCTCCAGCGCGTTTGGCGTCGCGCGTCAGCTTCTCAAAACTCGATGGCGCCGCATAACCGCCATTCGCATCGAAAATACGCTGTCCAATCAAACTCGCGCCCGGCGCCACTCCAAGCCCATACAGAAAGCCGTTTTCATCGGTCTCTCCCACTGCGCCGTTGCCGGCAATGATGCCCGCGCAATGCGTGCCGTGGCTGTGTTCATCGGCGGCGTCACTGAGTTGGCCCGGCGAACCATAAAAAAAGAGTCCCGAGACACGACCGGCAATATCCGGATGCATGTTGTTGGTATCACCGCTGTCGAGACCGCTGTCCGCAACCGCGACCTTGACGCCCGCGCCATCGTAGCCGAGCGATTGCGTCAAGAGCGTGTGCGGACCGCCATCGCCGGCGACAATCTTGGAGGAAACTTCATCGAAGAGTTTGATTCTCGGCGCCGGCTCAACCCACAACACCGAATCGGACTGAGCGAGCGTGTCCAATTGCGCGGCACTCAAACTCCCGCGAATCACCCGGCCAAAGCGGCCCCTTGATTCCTGGCTCACGGAAGCCATCGAGCGTTTGACGGCGGCCGCGTCGGTTTCAGTGACGGACGGCGCGAGCATGATTGCGACATCCAAAACTGCATTCGCCCGAGCGCCGCCGGGAAGCAGATCGCGATGCACCTTGTGTTCCGGCCGATAGCGCCCCATCCAGCGAACAAAATCCATTCGTCGAATCTGGCCGGGCGCAACGCCGTTGAGCTTGGCCACGAAGGCGTCCTCAGGCACGTAACGCAGCAACTCGACTCCCGCGCGTTGCAACTGGTCGCGCCAGTCAGGTTGCACGGCGCCGTTGAATTGTATCACGAACAAACCCGTGGTCGCTTTTTAATCC
>JBQCEJ010000564.1:0-11674 GCA_051960355.1 Verrucomicrobiota bacterium
ATTCTTCTCAAGGATTGTTTGGAATTCGAAGCCGTTCCGCTCGAGCCGAAGATCGCGTTGTTGCGCGCTTCGGTGGTCATCGGCGCGTTGCTCGCGGATGGAATCGGCGACGCCATCCTGGTTCGCGGTGAAGCCGGCGGCGGTCAATCATTGCGGCTGGCCTATAATATTTTGCAGGCGGCGGGTTGCCGCAGCTTCAAGACCGATTACGTCGCATGTCCCAGTTGCGGACGCACACTCTTCAACCTCCAGACCGTGACCGCGCGCATCAAGACGCGGACGGAACATCTCAAAGGCGTGAAGATCGCGATCATGGGTTGCATCGTGAATGGACCCGGCGAAATGGCCGATGCCGATTTCGGTTACGTCGGTGGCGCGCCCGGCAAGATCAACCTTTACGTCGGCAAGACTCCGATCAAATTCAACATTCCGGAAGCCGACGCGGTGGAAATGCTGGTTGACCTCATCAAAGAGCACGGCAAGTGGGTTGAGCCCGAGGTGAAGGAAGTCGCCGCTCAGGCCTGAGTGGAAATGGCCTCGGCGCGGCTTTTTGGAATGCGGTCGAGGTGAAAGGTCAGAAAGCGTTCCAAAAACCGGCGGAGTTCGGTGGCTTGCGCTTTGGAAGCTTTCAATGCCGCGATCTGGCTCCAATCGCCTTCCGCCAAGTCGGTCATCAATCTTCGACTCTCAACGCTCAATCGGCTCGCGTCCAGATCCGGTTGCAATCCCAGATCAGCCAGCAGTTTCAGTTCGAACGCAAAAATGTTTCTCGGCTGCGGCGGATGCTCCGGGAGCGCCGCGAGGAAGGCTTGCAGCAACTCATGGATGACGGGCAGGGGAGTCTCCTTTTCCGTCGTTTGCTCAATAAGCGCGGCGCAATAACTGGCTTGCCGCAGATAAGCCAGCTCGCGGCGTAAGGACGGATGCGTTTCGAGCAAGCTGACTTCGCTCAGCGTGTGCAACTCGGAACGTTGACTGCGGTTGAAGCTAAAGTCGGCTTCGTAGAACAGATCGAGTTTGCCGCGAAACGAGGATTTTTGACGGCGCGCACCTTTGGCCACGGTGCTGATGCGGCCAAACTCCGGCGTGAGCCAGTTCACAATCAGGCTCGTTTCCGTCAGCGAGCGGGTGCGGAGAATGATGCCGTGAGCGCGTTCGATCATCGGGTTGTTTCTCGAGTGGCTCTCATCGCGTGGCACTGAATCGGACGGACCGCCGGGGACGGTTTATTCCGCTTTTGGTGTGAATCCCGGCGCGATGGAACCGAGGCTGATGATGTACTTGATGCCGTCGGGAACGGACATGGAAAGCCGGGTCACCTTGTCCTCGGGAACTAATACCAGAAAGCCTGAAGTGGGATTGGGTGTGGTTGGAACGAAAACGCAGACGACCTTCTCATTGGTTTTTTGCTGGATTTCAGGATGCTCTTCGCTCGTGAGAAAGCCCACTGAATACATTCCCGCCCTTGGAAATTCCACCAGCACAACCGTCTTGAAAGAGTTCTTGTTGCCCGAAGTCAGCGCGTCATTCACCTGCTTGGTGGCGCCATAAATCTTGTTCAGAAACGGCACCTGCATCAGGGCGGATTCGACCCAATCAATCATTTTCTTGCCGATGTAATGGCGGGTGAGCACGCCAACACCGCAGATCAGGCACACGGCCAGCAGAAAGGCCACGAGGCTCCAATACCAGTAAATGGGTCCGGCTCCCTTGTTGCTGTGAGTGATCTCCGTGGGAACGAAAAACAACAGCGTGTCCGTGATGTTTGCGACGGTGCCGAAAAGCCAGACAATCGCAACGATTGAGATGACGCCGGGCAGCACGACGGCCAAGCCCGTCAGAAAGCTCGCGCGGAATTGACCTAAGAAACTTTTTTGCACGGCGCTACTCTAGGTTTGCCCGCAAGTTTCCTCAAGGGAAAGCGCTCCGCAATGGCTTTGAGCAGCCGATCTTCCTCGCGTTTCATCCGCCGGCGAGCGGTCGGTTCCAGATCATCGTAGCCCCGCAGATGCAAGATGCCGTGAATCACGTAACGCGTCAGTTCGCTCGGCCAGTCGGTGCGAAATTCAAGCGCCTGCTGGATGGCATCATCGATGCAGATGAACAGCTCTCCGTGCAGTTCAGGCCCGGTTGTTCCCGGCGCGGTTTCGCCTTCCTGATAATTGAACGTGATCACGTCCGTCGAGCCTTCGTGTTGGAGAAATGTCTGGTTGATTTGCGCCATCTTCGGGGCGCGCACGAGGTAGATTCCCAGATCGAAATCTTCAATCCAGAGCAGTTCGCGAAGCAATTCGCGCGTGAGCCAGCGCAGGTAACGGACGTTGAGGGAAAACGTGCGCTGCTGGTTCTTGATGAACAGGCTGCTGCTCACTTGCTGGTTCCGGGGAGCCCTTTGCCGCGATGCTCTTCGTAGGCGGCGATGATGCGTTGAACCAGCGGGTGGCGCACGATGTCGCGTTTGGAAAACTCGATGACGGCGACGCCCTCGACATGGCGCAGCACGCGGTGGGCTTCCAGCAGGCCGGATTGTTTGTGCGAAGGCAAGTCAACCTGGGTTTCGTCGCCGGTGATCACGGCTTTGGAGTTGATGCCAAGCCGGGTCAGGAACATGAACATCTGTTCCATCGTGGAATTCTGCGCTTCGTCCAGAATGATGAAGGCGTTGTTCAAGGTGCGGCCGCGCATGTAAGCCAGCGGCGCGATCTCGATAATGCCGCGTTCCATCTGCTTCTGGACTTCCTCGGGCGGCATCATGTCGTGGAGCGCATCATGCAACGGGCGCAGATACGGCATGATTTTCTCATAAAGGTCGCCCGGCAGAAAACCAAGGGCTTCGCCTGCTTCCACCGCGGGACGAGTCAGGATGATCCGCGAAATTTTGCCTTCGCGCAGCGCGGCAATCGCCGTCGCCACGGCCAGATACGTTTTGCCCGTTCCCGCTGGCCCAATGCCGAAGGTGACATCGTGCGAGCGAATGGCATCCAGATATTTCTTCTGACCCACAGTTTTGGCCGTCACGCCCGCCTTCTTTTCCGAGGTCATGATGCGATCGCTCATGATGTCCTTGAGCGTTGCCGCTCCTTCCTGCATCACGATGTTCAACGCGTGGGTGAAGTCGCGATTGCGAATGGGTGATCCGGCTTTGAGCGAGGTTTCCAGCGAGAGGAACAGATGCTTGGCCCGTTCGATGGCTGCCGCTTCGCCCTCCAGCTTGATCCAGCCTTCTCGCGAAGTGGCTTTGACGCTGAGTTGCTTTTCCAATGCCTGGAGGTTGTGTGGATCGTTGTTGAAAAGCTGCTGGGCGATGCGGGCGTTTTCGAAATGGAGTGTTTCTGTTGGCATGAGCATTTATCCCTGGGATTGCGCCAGGGCGTTGCGAAGTTTGGCGGCGACTTCCCGGAGCGCTTCAGGGACAACCGTGGTGCTTCCTAGAACCGGCATGAAATTGGTATCGCCATTCCAGCGCGGGACCACGTGCAGGTGCAAGTGTTCCAAAATTCCTGCGCCAGCACATTTCCCCAAGTTGATGCCGATATTGAATCCATCCGGTCGCATGACTTCGCTCAATGCATTTTGGCAGCGCCGGGCCAGCTGCATCAGATCGGAAAGCTCTTCGGCCGTCAGTCCGTTCAGGTCGGAAACCTGCTTGTAAGGAACTACCATGAGATGGCCGCCCGTGTAAGGATATTTGTTCAGCAGCGCAAAGCAGGTGCGGTCTCGCGCAATGACGTAATGCGCCTCGTCTTCACTGGACTGCGCAATCGTGCTGAAAAGGCTCTGCTCCAAAACGGGTTTGGGTGAGAGGATGTATTCGATGCGCCAAGGGGCGTGCAGCGGTTCCATTGCCACAAACTAATGACAGAGTTGGGGAAAGTCAAAGCCAGCACCGGCAAGACGCAACGGCTACTTCTTGGCCGGCTTCATCTGGCCGCGCAAGACATAGATCAGCGCTTTGACGGCGAGTTCAATGAACAGAAACGGCTTGGCGATGAAATCGTTGCCGCCGCTCATTGTCGAATTGGCCCGCGCTTCCAGGTCGTTCAGGCTCGTCACGAAAACAATCGGAGTTTTCTGGTAGGCCGGCAGCATGCGGATTTTGCTGCACAACTCGTAGCCATTCATGTTTGGCATGTCCACGTCCAGAAAAACCAGATCAAACTTCCCTTGCGGCAGCAACTCGATGGCCTTGAGCGGATCGTCCACGCTCACCGACTTGAGCTTGGCTTTGTCCAAGGCGTGAGTCACGGCGCGGCGCGAAATCACTTCGTCATCAACGACCAGGATTTTTGCCGCGGTCAAATCGCGATCATGGGCGGCGCGTTGCTCAAACAACACGGTGAGGCAATCGACAGCGGAAGCGACCGTTCGCAGGGTGGAGGCGTTGATGCTTTTCGGCTTCTCGAACAGTTCCTTGATCAACGCTTCCAACGCGTCGGTGAACCGCGCGATTTGCGAGAAGCCCGCAATCCCGGCGTTGCCGGTCAAGGCGTGGACGCGGCGATACATGGCGTTGAGTTGCTGGACCCGCGCAGGCTCATTTTCAATCTTGATGATGCTCTGCAACTGTGTGCGCAAGGCGACGATCGTGGTGGGGAAATCCGCCTGAAACGATTGGCGCATTTCCGCTTGGAAATCCGCGTCGGACTGAGCCTCAGGATGTGATTCGCCGGGTTCGGCCTCAGTTGGGGTGGTGGTGGACGGACTGGTGAGCACGCATTGCAAGGCTCCAATGACCTCTTTTGGTGTGCAACTCGCTTTGGCGAGGCATTTTGTCGCGCCGGCTTTCCAGGCTTCCTGCACGGTGCTGCTGAGATACGTGTTGGTGAACACGACCAGCGGCAACGTTTCAAACCCCGGGGTCGCACGAATCTTTTTGATCAGGTCAACGCCCGGCAGCTTGGGCAATAAAAGATCCAGCAGCACGGCGTCCGGCCGAAAGCTTTGTACCATCTCGTATCCGGCTTCTCCGTCATTGGCGACTTCCACCTGAAAGCCTTCCAATAAAAGCTTATTGCGGTAGATGTTTGCAAAGACCTCGTCATCTTCGATCACTACGATTTTCTTCATTCCTCAAGTGTTTGCCGCCATGGCAGTTTGCTTCTGTAAATAATTTTCAAGAAAAACGCGGATGCGTTTGAACTCGTCCTGAATCTTCTGGGCGCGTTCCGCCGCGCCAATCAGGTGACCCTCGTTGCCTTGCTTTTCGAGTTCGCGCAGCAGGGGCACAATGCGGCTGATCCCGCAGGTGGCGCTCGCGCCGGCACAACTGTGAGCCAGGCGCCGGACTTCGGAAGCTGAACCCGCCGCAACGGCTGCGGCAAGTTGTTCAATCTGCTCGCCCGTCTGGCTGATATAAAGAGTCACCAGTTCGCGCAGATCGTCAGCATTGCCATTCGTGAAATCAAGCAATCGCTCCATCTCCACCACCGGCGGTTCGTCCGCTTTGGTTTCTGCTTCCGCCAAACCGGTGGCGGTCGCGGTGGCCGCTGCAATCGGTGCCGGAGCATCGGGCATCGTTGCCGTGGCACCCCAGCGTTCAATCACCCGGCGGACGTCCTCGGGCCGAACGGGTTTGGAAAGGTAATCATCCATGCCGGCGGCGAGACATTTCTCGCGATCGCCAGTCATGGCGTTGGCGGTCATGGCAACGATGACAATGGACGACTTGTAATGAGGATAGCGCTCGCGATCGCGCTGACGTTCTCGAATCGCTTTCGTGGCTTCCATGCCGTCCATCTCCGGCATTTGAATATCCATGAAGATCAGGTCGTACTGCTGCTGGTCCAACGCCGCCAGGGCTTCGAGGCCGTTGCCGGTTATGTCCGCCTTGTAACCCATTTGCTGGAGCAGGCGGGCGGCGACTTTCTGGTTGATGACATTGTCGTCGCACAGAAGCAGTCGCAACGGCATGCGCTGCGAAAGCGTGGGATCGAGTTTCGAGGGCACGGGAAGTTTCTTCGCCGCGGGCTTTGCGCCGGAAATAACGCGGAGCAAGACTTCATGCAACTGCGCGGGCTTGATCGGTTTAGTCAAGCAGCTTGCAAAGGCCGCGGTGGCAAAATCTGGTGAATCCGAGCGAACGCCCATTGAAGTCAGCAACACAAGCGGCATCATCATGGCGCTTGGGAGCTTCCGGATTTCCGCCGCCAACATCAATCCGTCCATGCCGGGCATTTGCATGTCCAGAATCGCGAGGTCGAACGTCTCGCCCGATCTCAAAAATTCCAGGGCTTGGGATGCATTCTGAGCCGCGCGGGGAATCATGCCCCATTTGCCGGCCTGCAAGGCGAGAATCCGGCAATTGGTTGGATTATCGTCCACAACCAGAAGCCGCAAATCCGCCAGATGCGGTTGCCGTCCTTCCAAAACGATTTGCCGCATCTCGGGCGCGGGCGCCGCCGCCATCGGCAGGGTGAAGTGAAACGTTGAACCTTTTTGCGGGATGCTCTCGACCCACATTTTGCCATCCATCAGTTCGACCAGGCGCTTGCTGATGGCCAAACCCAGGCCAGTGCCGCCGTAATGCCGGGTCGTCGAAGCATCGGCCTGACTAAATGATTTAAACAGCCTCGCGAGCCGGTCAACCGGAATGCCGATGCCGGTGTCGCGAACGGAAAAATGCAAGTGCCAGGTGTCTCCGCCCTGAGTCGGAGGGGAGAGTAATTTAACTTGCGCCACGACTTCACCGGTCTGGGTGAATTTGATTCCGTTGCTCAGCAGATTGACCAGGATCTGGCGAAGACGCGTGATGTCGCCAATCACGTAAGGCGGAATGCCGTCCTCGATTTGATACGCGATATCCAGTTTTTTCTCCGCTGCCTTGGCGGCCAGCAGATCGAGCGCGTCTTCGATGCAGCCGCGCAGGTCCAACGGCTGACGTTCCAATTCCATTTTGCCCGACTCGATTTTGGAAAAATCGAGAATGTCGTTGGTGATGGTCAGGAGCGATTCGCTGCTGGCGTAAACCGTATCGACATAACCGCGCTGTTCAGGCGTCAGCGGCGTTTCCAGAAGCAGGCCGGCCATGGCGATGATGCCGTTCATGGGGGTCCGGATTTCATGGCTCATGTTGGCCAGGAATTCTGCTTTGGCGCGGCCTGCGGATTCGGCGGCGAGCCGGGCGGCCAGCAGTTCACGATTCGTCTGGGTCAACTGGTTCTGCAGATGTTGGTTTCGCAACGTGCGGCAAACCCGCGCCCGAAGTTCAGCTGCCTCAAACGGTTTGGTGACGTAATCCGCCGCGCCGAGTTCGAAGCCGCGCAATTTGTCGTGGGTGCTGTTCCACGCGGTCAGGACAATCACGGGGATCGATTCCGTTTCCGGTTGCTCCTTTATTTTCTTCAACAGCTCGAAGCCGTTTGAATCGGGCAAGCCGAGATCGAGCAGGATCAGGTCGAACGATTCCTTGCGCGAGAGCGCCAGCGCTTCGGCGGCGTTGGCCGCGTGGTCCATGCTGATGGTATCATCCTGCAGCAATGCGTACAGGACCTCCATGATCTTGGGATCATCTTCGATCAAGAGTAAGTGCGATGCAGGCAGACTCATATTTCAATAGTTGATTTTTGCGGACACCGTGCCGGAAACGCCTCTGACGAAGCACATTCAACACCAATTCCCCCGTGTGGCCAATCTGATTTTGCGGTCAGGGTGGATTGGACCCGCTGGGGAATGGATTCCGGCTGGGACTTCTCCGATTTCCCTTTCAAATCGCCCGCGCTGGTTGGAAACAAGACAGCGTTTCCCGGATTTCAAGACAAGTGTGGCCTGATGGAACCGAACGAAAAGCGCCTCAGATTCCCCAAGACATCGCTGAATTCGAAAGAAACGTTGCGTGAAATACTTAAAGCCGTTTAACTTTCTGCCATGTTTCAAACTGTGCTCACGCCCGGGACAGTTGGCGACAACTCCACCTTTAGCGACAAGTACTTGAAGGCGTATCGCTGGATGCTGCTGTCGCGGATTCTGGATGAAAAACTCGCCAGTCTCTATCGGGCAGGAAAAATTCATGGCGGCGTCTTTCTCGGGCGCGGCCAGGAGGCTTTGAGCGCTTCCACGGGCATGGCGTTGCGGAAGGGAGATGTTTTCGCCCCGCTGATCCGGGATTCGGCCGGCCGTCTTGCGTTCGGTGAACCGATCTTGGATTCCGTTCGGACCTTTTTTGGATCACCACTGGGACCGATGCGCGGACGGGATGGCAATGTGCATCGCGGCCGCCCGTTGGAAGGGGTGCTGCCCATGATCAGTCATCTGGGCGCAATGGTTTCCGTCGTGAACGGCGTTTTGATGGGCCGCAGATTCAAAGGCATCAACGGTTTCGTCGGCGCGGCTTCGCTGGGTGAAGGCGCAACCTCCACCGGCGCGTTCCACGAAGCATTGAATCAGGCCGCCGTGGAAAAATTGCCTCTGGTGCTGGTGGTCGCGAACAATCTCTACTCTTATTCAACTCCCAATCACCGCCAGTTCGCCTGCGATTCCCTCGTGGACAAAGCGCGCGGTTACGGCGTCGAAGGTCACACGATTGAAGGCAATGACCTGGAAGCGTGTTTGAAAACGCTCGGCGAGGCGACGGACAAGGCGCGCAATGGTGGCGGCCCTCACCTGGTCGTGGCCACCTTGCTTCGGCTCTGCGGGCATGGCGAGCACGACGACGCCAGTTATATTGATCCCGCTCTGAAAAGCTCTCCTTTGGGTCGCGATTGTTTGAAGCTGGCCGAGGAAGAATTACTCCGCCAGCATTGGGCCAATGCCGAAGCTATTCAGGCCTGGCGCAGTGAAGCGGTTCGGAAAGTCGAGGAAGCGGTGGCGACGGTTCAGCGCGAGCCAACACCAGATCCCTACCAGGAAAACTGGTGCGCGCTTTCCACCACGCACTTGAGCGAGGGCCATGATTAGCCGCCACGCGATGAAAAGTCTGGCAGTTCAAATCCAAACAACGAATTTCTTGAGGCCTGGGACTTCGAACCCCCACGGCTCCAATCCTTTTCCAACGCAATAGCTCAATGAGCATTACCTATCTCGAAGCGATTCGTGAAGCCCAGGCGCGAGCGCTGGCTGAAGATCCCCGGGTTTTCATTTACGGCCAGGATGTCGGGTCCTTCGGTGGCGCTTTCAAGGCCACGAAGAATCTCTTTCACCAATTCCCCGGACGCGTGCTGGACGCTCCGATCAGCGAAGATGCCATCATCGGCATGAGTGTGGGCGCGGCGATCGAGGGCATGCGGCCAATTCTTGAAATGCAGTTCGCGGACTTCTCGACCGTCGGTTTCAA
Organism: Verrucomicrobiota bacterium; assembly: GCA_051960355.1. Taxonomy (GTDB): domain Bacteria; phylum Verrucomicrobiota; class Verrucomicrobiia; order Limisphaerales; family DASXHY01; genus DASXHY01. The sequence goes on from JBQCEJ010000564.1 coordinate 9,269, forward strand.
TCAGATCGTGAACCAGGCGGCGACGCTGCACTGGCGGACCAACGTGCCGTGTCCCATCACCGTGCGATTGCCTTTCGGCGGCACTTCCGGCGGCGGCCCGTTTCACAGTCAAAGCATGGAAGCGATTTACGCCCATTATCCCGGCTTGATTGTGATGACGCCTGCCACGGTGGAAGATGCCTATAGCATGTTGCTCGAAGCGGTGGCGATCGACGACCCGGTGATTTTCTGCGAGCACAAGCTGCTCTATTACCATCTGAAAGCCGAGAAGCTGCCGACCGAAGCGTTGCCGATCGGCAAAGCTCGCATCGCCCGCGAGGGTCGGGACATGACGCTCGTCACCTACAGCGCGATGCTCCACGAAGCGCTGGCCGCCGCCGAGGAAATCAGCGCCGAGGGATACGAAATTGAAATTGTCGATCTGCGTTCGATCAAGCCGCTCGACACCGATACCGTGATGGCTTCGGTCGCGCGCACTGGCAGGTTGCTGTGCGTCGGCGAATCCTGGCCATGGGGCGGCGTCACCGCGGAAGTGGTCGCCCGCGTCGCTCAGGAAGGATTCGGATTGCTTGATGTGCCGCCGCAGCGCCTGAATGCCAAGGACACTCCGGTTCCGTATCATCCGAATCTCTGGGCCGCGCATCGTCCGACCGCTCGACGCATCGCCGCCGCCTCAAGAAATCTTCTGCGCCAATGAGCCGCTCGACTGAAATCCCAGCCCCTTTGCAGCGTTACATCCTCGAATCCATTCAACGATTTAACCCTCCAGCCATTTAACGTCATGCCGCAGATTCCCATCATCATGCCACAGCTCGGCGAGTCGATCGCCGAGGCGACGATCGTCAGTTTCCTGATCAAGCCCGGCGATCAGGTCGAGGCCGATCAGGACATCATCGAAGTGGAGACGAGCAAAGCCACGATGAATGTTGCCTCGCCGTGCGCCGGCAAGATTGAAAAGTTCCTTGCGAAGCCGAACGAAAGTTATCCGGTCGGCACGGTGCTGGGCTATCTACAGGTTACTGAAAAGGACGCCATTCGCCACGGCCTGGATCTGCCTTCAGCGGAAAAAAACGGTGACGATGAAGCGGTGGAACCCGCGGAAAAAGCCACCGTCGAAGGTTCTCGAAAGAGTGTTCAACCGACGATTCGCGGACTGCCCGTTCCGGCGAATGCGGCCGGCGCCAGTTACATGTCGCCACGGATGAAAGCGCGCATCCACGAGCTGGGCCTGCACGCCGCCGACCTGGCCGGCATTGCTGGCAGTGGCGCTGCCGGGCGCGTCACGGTTCAGGATTTCGAAAAGTACATCGCTTACCTGGAGAAACATCAGCTCAGTCAGGCTTCCACCATGCGGGTGGCGGTGGCGGATGCGATGCGCCGCAGTTGGACCCGGCCGATCGCGCATGTCGGCTTGCCTGTCTGCCTTGAGCCGCTTTTTGCGCATCGCAAAGTCACCAAGCCAAAACCCGGACCCGCGCTGTGCGCCTTGCGAGCGCTGGCTCTGGCGTTGGCTGAAAGCAGTGCGCCAGCCGGTCGCTTGGTTGGTAACAAGATCGTCCATCCACCCTCCATCGACATTGGTTTCGCGGTCGAAGTGGAAGACGGCGTTTTGGTGCCGGTCATTCGCAACGCGGACAAACGGTTGCTCAAAGATCTCATCGAGCCATACAACGAACTCGTGGAATTTGCCCGGGAACGCCGATTGCCCACGGATGCGACGGGCGGTTCCATTGCGACCGTGACCAACTTTGGTTCGTTTGGATTGCAATGGGCCACGCCGATTCCCTTGCCCGAACAAACGCTCGTTCTCGGAATGGGTGCCGCGCGCCGGGCACCGCATTGGGCTGTGGCCAAAGAGCAGTTCGTGCCCGTGATGGAAGCCAACCTGACGCTGAGCTTTGATCATCGCGTGCTGGACGGCGGCGCCGCCGGACGATTGCTGACGCGAGTGGCGGAACTGCTCTCCCATCCGGAAAAGCTCTAGCGAGTCGGAGTTGCTCGGAATTCCGCTCTGCTTTTCGGCTTCCTTGGTCCACTGTGTTCACAAAAGGATGAAGCTTGACGAACGCCGCCGACAAGGTCAGCCAGCGGGCTGGCGCATTTGCTCATTTCGGCAGTTCAAGCGCGCGCCACAGGTACCATGCCGCTGTGCTGCGATGTGGGCTCCAGCGCACTCCAAATTCATGCAGCTCCTTCGGCGTGGGCAATTCCTTGCAATCGTATATAAGCGCAAAACCCTTGCGAACACCGTAATCGCTCACCGGCAAAATATCCGGTCGTCCCAACGTAAAGATCAGCAGCATTTCGACTGTCCACGGTCCGACGCCGCGCACCGAGGTGAGCCGCTCCAGAATTTCCGCGTCACTCAGCTTGCGAATTGTGGACGAACTCGGCACGACGCCTTGG
>JBQCEJ010000565.1:0-11342 GCA_051960355.1 Verrucomicrobiota bacterium
GCCGCCAAGCGTTTGCGTGATGTCCACAGGCGTTCCGGCCGGCAACGTGACCGCGTGGCCCGCGGGAATCTGGACCGCTTCGCAATCGCGCTTCAATTCAACAGAGGTAACTTGATGCATAAAGAAAATCGGATCGGGAGAAACTTACTTTAACGTCCGCTCGCCGCCAAATGCTTTCAGCGCAACTTTGCCCTTTGAACTTCGGCGTTCCGCCTCTAGCTTGGCCGCGTGCGCGACCCATTGCCGAGCGTGACGATCATCATCGCCGCCCGACCAGACCAGGCGGAAATCCGAGCCGTTACCGCGGCTCGAAAACTGGATTATCCCTCCGATCGATTGGAAATTTTGGTCGCGCGCGGCACGCAGCCTTCCGTTCAGCGCAACACTGCCATCCAATCCGCCCAAGGTGAATTGATCTATTTCCTCGATGACGATTCGGTTCCGCAACCGGGGAATCTCCAGAATGCCGTTCCGTTGTTTGCGGATTCCAAAGTTCAAATGGCTGGCGGTCCCAATCTGTGTCCGCCGGATGCGCCCGCGCTGGAACAGGTTTTCGCAGTGGTGCTGGCCAGTTGGCTGGCCTTTGGGCCCAGCCGTGCGCGCTATGCCCGGATCGGCGCTGTCCGATCCAGCGGCGAAAAGGAATTGATCCTCTGCAATCTCATCGTCCGGCGCGAAGCGATTCTGGAGCTGGGCGGATTCAACGAAGCGTTGTATCCCAATGAAGAGAATGCGTTGATGGATGAACTGCAGAAACGCGGCGGCAAGCTGATCTATGCGCCCGAGCTTTTTGTTTATCGCCGCCCGCGACATTCGCTTGGAGCCTTTGCCAAAATGCTGCGCACCTACGGACGCGGGCGCGCTGAGCAATTTCGCCTGCATCCCAGTTTCGGCTCAGCACTGAACTTCATTCCGCCGCTGTTCTGCCTTTACCTGCTCGCTCTGGCTGTGCTCGCGATGATTCCGGGCGATGGCACGCTCACTCTCGTCAAGGCTTGGAGCGCAGTGCCGTTGGCGTTGTACGGTCTGGTTGTCGTTCTGCAAACGATCGTTTCGATTCCTGCGCACGGTTTGCAGCGCAGCGTTCTGGCGATGCCGTTGCTCGTGGCCAGTCACATCTTTTACGGACTCGGCTTCTGGCGTGGCTTGTTGACGAAACTGAATGCCGGCGGCGACAAGACTCGGCCCCGGGTTGAAGTTGTTATAGAAACAATTCGCCCCTAGCCGACCGTGGAAAGCGGCGGCTGTTGAATCTGATTTCGGCACATGAAAAACCCGGCTTGGGCCAAAAAAATCAAAACGTCCGCCGATCCCGAACGCGTTCAACGTTTCGTGGATCTGCTCGCCTCGACTGGTGCTGAGTCAGCATTGCAAAAGGCATCTGCGGAGCAGATTCAAATTCTGGTGGCGCTGCTCAGCGGTTCGCAGGCCTTGGGCAATTCCCTCATCGCGCATCCCGAGTGGGTTGAGCATCTCCAACCGGAAGAACTCCAGTTTGCGCGGCGTCAACAGGGCTTGCGCAATGAAATGGCGCGTGGGCTGACTCCCTTGCTTGACGCGAAGGATTATCAGGCAGCGCTCGCTCATGTCCGTCAGTTCAAGCAACGCGAGATGATGCGCATCGCCGCTCGCGATCTGGCCCGCTTAAGCCATGTGACCGAGATCACCCGCGAACTTTCCGACCTTGCGGACGTCAGCCTCGACGCCTTCTGGCGCATTTGTCTGCGCCAGCTGACGGAACGTTATGGTCAACCTTGGCACAAAGGAAATGGCGGTTGGCAACTCACCGAGGCTTGTGTTCTAGGCATGGGCAAACTCGGCGGGCAGGAATTGAACTACAGTTCCGACGTGGATGTGCTTTTTGTTTACGACGAAGAAGGCGAGGTTTTCAAAGAGGCGCCTTCGCGAGCCAAAACTCCGCGCGCCGTGATGACGAGCCATCAATTCTTCAATCGCGTCGCGGAGGCTTTCATCGCGGAAGTTGGCAGGCCCGCAGCCGAAGGCATGCTCTTCCGCATTGATCTGCGCCTGCGTCCGGAAGGAGATGCCGGCCCGCTGTGTCGCTCGCTCGCCAGCTATGAAAATTATTACGCGCAATGGGGTCAGACTTGGGAACGAATGATGTTGATCAAGGCTCGCGGCGTTGCGGGCAGTAGCACTCTGGCGGGCGAGTTTCTGGAGACGATCCAACCCTTTCGTTACCCACGCGCTCTCGGCGAAAACGTGCTTCAGGAAATCGGCGCGATGAAGGACCGTATTGAGGGCGAGGTAGTTCGAGCCGGTGAACTCGAACGAAACGTCAAGCTCGGCCGTGGTGGCATTCGCGAAATTGAATTCACGGCGCAATCGCAGCAACTGTTGCACGCCGGCAAACTGCCTTTCTTGCAAGGTTCCCAAACCTTGCCGGCACTGCAAAAGTTGGCGCAGTACAAGTTGCTGGCCGAGGACGACGCCAACCAGTTGCGCGACGCCTACTGCTTTCTGCGCGATGTGGAACATCGTTTGCAAATGGAAGAGAATCTTCAAACGCACACAATTCCCAGCCATAAGCCCGCTCAGGAACGGTTGGCTAAGCTCATGGGCTTTGATTCCGCGAAAGCATTCGAAAAAGCCCGGCGCGAACATTCCCAAAATGTCAGCCGCGTTTTCAATCGGTTGTTTCGCACGGAAAAGACGATCGCAAAAACGCCTTTTCCACAGGCGTTCAGCGGTGCGGAATCGGAATGGAAGACAATCCTGACGGAGCATGCGTTTCGCGATCCGGACAAGGCGTTCCGCGTGTTGCGCGAATTCGTTGAGGGCCCCGGCTATATTCACGTCAGCCCGAGAACCGTTGAACTCGCGCACAAACTGTTGCCAAAGCTCTTTGCGCTCTGCCCAAAATCCTCGGCTGAAACGAATGTGGCTGATGCGAAACGCGAAGTCCTTTCCGATCCCGATCGCGTGGTGACGCGACTGGACAGTTTCATCACCGCGTACGGCGCGCGAGCGGTTCTGTTTGAACTGTGGAACAGCAATCCGCTCATCTTTGAACTGTTGCTGAAACTCTTCGATCGCTCCGAGTTTTTGGCCGAGCTTGCGATTCGCACGCCGGACATGGTGGATGAGTTGGTGACGAGCGGGCGCTTGCGTCAATCCAAGTCGGCGGGAGAAACCTTGCGCGATCTGCGCCACGGATTGGCCGACAAGGATCAGCGCCTCTGGCTGCGGCGCTATCATCAGGTGGAGTTGATGCGCATTGGACTGCGCGACATCCTCGGACTCGCGGATCCGGAGCAACACCTGAGCGAGCTTTCCGCGCTGGCCGATGCCACGATGCAATATGCGGTGGAAGTCGCAACTCGAAGTCATAAGTTCAAATCGCCGCCGTTTGTTGTGATTGGCCTGGGCAAACTCGGTGGAGCGGAGATCGATTACGGCTCCGATCTGGACATTCTGTTCGTGGCTGATTCAAAAACCAAAAATCTGCGGAAGCTGCAGCCGGTGGCGCTCGAAGTGATGGAACTGCTTTCCGAGCGGACGGAAATGGGAATCGTTTTTCAGACGGATGCGCGCTTGCGGCCTGAGGGAGAAAAGGGATTGCTGGTCAACACGCTTGCGGCTTACGAAGAATACTATCGTCAGCGCGCGCAGCTTTGGGAAATTCAATCGCTCACCCGAACGCGAACCGTCGCGGGCGACGCAAAACTCGGCGAGGCATTTGAACAATTGGCCATTCGCCTGACGAATTTCACCCAGCCCAATCTGCCGCTGGTCGCCTATGCGACGGATTGGAAACTCGCGGTTCATAAAATGCGTTTGCGGATCGAGAAGGAACGCACGCCTGCCGGCCAGGACGAGCTGGCGATCAAAACGGGGAAAGGTGGCTTGATGGATGCGGAATTCATCGCGCAAACGCTCGCTCTGGCCAATGGCTGGCACGAAGCGAATACCTTGCGTTCGTTGGTGAAGGCGCGTGCGGCTGGAGTGTTGCCCGACGCAGAAAAGTTGATCACGAGCTATCGCCAACTGCGCCGTGTCGAAGGCATCTTGCGTCGATGGAGTTACGAAGGTGAAACCGTGTTGCCGGATGCGCCCGAGCCGTTTTACCGCGTGTCGGTCCGATGCGGTTTCAGCACACCAGAGGAGTTCCGAACGGCACTCGCCGGCTGGCGAACTGATTTGCGGGACGTGTATTCGAAAGTTCTGGGCAGTTCGCGGTAAAAGAGCCGCCGCGAATCGTCTGCTCCGACTGCACAGATACGGCTACGCGGCTTTTCCTTCTTTGGCCCAAGTGTCTTTCAAGGTGATCGTGCGATTGAGCACGAGCTTTCCGGCGGTGCTGTCTTTATCGAGCGCGAAGTAGGCCAGACGTTCAAACTGATAGCGCTCTTCCGGTTTTGAGTCTGCCAGCGCCGGCTCGCATTTTGCTGTGATCGTTTCCAGACTCTGGGGGTTCAGATGCTTCTTGAAATCCCCGTCCGCATCGGGTTCGGGAACCGTAAAAAGCCGATCGTAAAGGCGGACTTCGGCATCAAGCGCGTGCGCGGCGCTGACCCAGTGAATCGTGCCTTTCACTTTGCGACCCGCCGTGGCGCCGCCGGTTTTGCTGTCGAGATCGGCGGTGCAGTGCAGTTCGGTGATATTGCCGCTGGCATCCTTCACGACTTGCTCGCACTTGATGAGGTAAGCGTACTTCAGGCGAACTTCGCCGCCGGGTTTGAGCCGGAAATATTTTGGCGGCGGCACTTCCTTGAAATCATCCTGTTCAATGTAGAGTTCGCGGCTGAAAGGAATTTTCCGTTTGCCGGCGTTCTCGTCTTCCGGATTGTTGACCGCGTCGAGTTCTTCGGTTTTGCCTTCCGGATAATTGGTTAGGATGACTTTGATCGGGCGCAACACCGCCAGCCGTCGCAGCGCGCGTTTGTTCAGATCTTCGCGAATCGCATGTTCCAGGACGGCAACGTCGGTGAGTCCGTTGTACTTGGTGATGCCGATGTTGTAGGCGAAGGACCGCAGCGCTTCTGCCGTGACTCCGCGCCGACGCATTCCGCAGATCGTCGGCATGCGTGGATCGTCCCAGCCGGAGACCAGATGTTCGTTGACGAGTTGCATCAGCTTGCGCTTGCTCATCACGGTGTAACCGAGACTGAGCCGGGCAAATTCATATTGATGGGGCAGGGGACGCGGCAGTTCGAGGCTTTCCAAAATCCAGTCGTATAGCGGCCGATGAACTTCGAATTCCAGAGTGCAGATTGAATGCGTAATGCCTTCGATGTAATCACTAAGGCAATGGGCGAAGTCGTACATCGGATAGATGCACCATTTGCTCCCGGTGTGATGATGCTCGGCGTGACGAATGCGATAGATCAACGGATCGCGCATCCAGATATTCGGTGCGGTGACATCGATTCGCGCGCGCAGTGTGCGCGAGCCGTCGGGAAACTCGCCGTTCTTCATGCGGGTGAACAGGTCGAGGTTTTCAGCGACGCTGCGATTACGGAACGGGCTTTCCTTGGCCGTGCGGCGGTATTCGTCGGTTTCCTCCGGCGTCAGATCGCACACGAACGCTTTTCCTTTTTGAATCAGCGCGACGGCGTAGGCGTAAATCTGGTCGAAGTAATCTGACGCGTAGAACGGTTCAACCCTACCGTCTGAGGAACTGCCGGTCAGGGCAGGCAGATAAAAATCAGGCTTTCCGTTGCTCTGAACGGCTTCTGGCGACTTGCCTTTCGGCTTCAGCCCGAGCTTGTCATCGGCCCACGCGTGAATCAGCCAGTTCACGTCCTCCTGAATGGATTCGACATACTCGATGTCTTCCTTGGTCGGGTTGGTGTCGTCCATCCGCAGATTGCAGATGCCGCCAAATTCGCGGGCGATGCCGAAGTTCAGGCAAATGCTTTTGGCGTGTCCGATGTGCAGATAGCCGTTGGGCTCCGGCGGGAAGCGGGTATGAATCTGCGGGTATTTTCCCTCGGCGATGTGTTTCGCAACGACGTCCCGAATAAAGTCTGATGGTGCTGTGGCGTTCGTCGCCGCTTCTGGATTGTCCACGTTCATAGCCATTCGTGCCAGCCTAACAAAGCGTTCGGCCGATGTCCAACGGCATGGGATCAAGGGTGCTAGTTCGGAACGCAGAGCGTCGCTTCAAATGCCGCGAAGTTGTTGGTCGACTTCCCGTCGGTCAGCGGTCGCTTCGGGAATAGGAAAACTATTTCGTCTTCGCCGCCTCGAGCTTCTCGATCATCTTACGCAATTTCTTCAAGGCGATGTTTTGAATCTGGCGCACGCGTTCGCGAGTCACGCCAAACTTTTCACCGACCTCCTCGAGCGTTTTCTCCGGCCCACCGTCCAGGCCGAAACGAGCGCGCAGAATCGTCGCTTCGCGAGGGTCAAGCGTCTTGACCATCTCCTGAAGCATTCGGGTGACGGTTTTTTCCTCCAGTTGCTCGTAAGGCGTGTCAGCGGCTTCATCCTGCACCACTTCGGCGAAGTTGTTGGAATCTTCGTCGCCGATGGGCGCGTCAAGTGAAGCGGGGCGAATGGCGGCCAGTCGCATCTGCGAAACGCGCGAGGCGGAAATCCCGAGTTCGCCACCCAATTCTTCGTCGGTCGGTTCGCGTCCCAATTCCTCCTGCAATCGCATCGCAGTGCGGCGCATTTTGGAAATCTTGTCCACGAGATGGACCGGCAGCCGAATCGTTTTGGACTGATTGGCCAAGGCGCGTTTGATGGATTGCTTGATCCACCAGGAGCCGTAGGTCGAGAGCTTGCCGCCTTTCGCGGGATCGAATCGTTCCACCGCTTTCATCAGGCCGATGTTGCCTTCGCTGATCAGATCGAGCAGCGGCAAACCGATGCCTTCGTAATCCCGCGCGATTTTCACGACCAAGCGAAGGTTGGCCTTGATCATCTGTTCGCGGGCGCGTTTGTCGCCTTTCTTGATCTTGGCGGCGAGTTCGATTTCCTCCTGCGGTGTGAGCAACTTTACCTGGCCGATTTCGCGCAGATACAACTTGATGGCCGTATCGCCGTCATAGCTTGAACGCTCGCGTTCGGCGGGTTGGGCCGCTCGCTGTTCGGCTTCCGCTTTGGCCAGTGCTACCAGTCGCTGGGGTTCCGCCGACTCGGAAGCGGGTGCGGCTGCGGGAGTGAATACTTTGGTCTTGGCGGCTTTCCCCGGCAGTTCGGCGCGACGATCTTTCGCAGCAACCCGTTGCGGGTGCCGCGGGGTTCCGGGTGCTCGCGCTGCGTGGTTTCGGGGCGAGACGGTTTTCCGGCGAATTGATTTTCGATGTTTGGTTTTGGCAACCATAAAAACTGGAGCGAATTAGGTTTAAGCGGCCGGTCGGCCTGATGGCAACTCCGATTACGCATTTCTTATGGAGTTCATCAAAGATAGCGGCGCTCTGGTATGGGGATTTGTGCCCGGCGAACCGGAGTATTATCGATTGCGGGCGATCACAAGTAGATGCAGCAACGTCATTACGGACGACACCAAGGCGGCCACATACGTCAAAGCCGCGGCGTTCAAGACGGTGCTGACGCCCTGACTTTCCTGCGCGCGGACGATCCCGAGCTGGAACAAGCGTTCCTTAGCCCGGCGGCTGGCATCGAATTCGACCGGCAAAGTCACCAGCTGGAACAACGTAAGGACTGTGAAAATGCCAATGGCGATCCAGATGAACTTGGAAAAAACGGCCGCACCCAGAATCCAGCCCAGGAGGATAATTCCAACCCAGGCCTTACTGGCGAATTGCGTGATTGGTACGAGCGCCATCCTGAGATTCAAAGGCGCGTAAGCCGCTTGATGCTGCAGCGCATGGCCGGCTTCGTGAGCGGCGACGCCGACGGCCGCTAAAGATCGGCCGTGAAAGTTTTCCGACGAGAGAAACAGCGCCCGGCGGGTCGGATCGTAATGATCGGTCAGATGCCCGCGCACTTCCTGAACCGGGACGTTGCCCAAGCCGGCCCGGCTCAGAATTTCCTGAGCGGCTTCGGCGCCACTGAGCCCCGACGCGATGCCGACGCGTTTATAGCGATTGTATGCCGAGGACAATTTGATCTGGGCGTAGATGCCCAGCAGCAATCCCGGGATGATAAAATACCAATAGGAATCCAAGATCATAAGTGTCTTTCTCTATACGTTGACACGGCTTTCAAGGCCGCTGTTCAATAACAAGCCGGAGCTATGCCAAGAGAAAACAACTGCTATTCGCGGCGAAACAAGACGTGAAGAGATCGATCTGAGAGACATCCCGGCGCTCAACGAGAGTTCGAGAGACGTGTTTAGCCCACTTCAAAGCTCCAGGATTTTTTCGAACTGCGTCAGGTTTCGGGTGCCGCGTTCTTTGACTAGCGCCACATCTTCCAATCGAACGCCGCCGAGTTCCGGATAGTAAAGCCCGGGTTCCACTGTGACCACAAAACCCGGCTTGAGCACGCCCGTCGAGCCCGTTCCCATGCGTGGCGCTTCATGAATTTCCAAGCCGAGGCCGTGGCCGGTTCCGTGGAAGAAACCTTCCATGCGTCCGTTGCGTTTGCCGGTTTTGTAGCCTTGAGCCGTAAAGAAATCCTGAACAGTGGTATGCACTTCCGACGTCGGCGTGCCGGCCTGAACCTTTCTGAATGCCAGCAATTGCCCGTGAAGCACCGTGTCGTACAGCCTGCGAACGGCTTCACTGGCGCGACCGCGAACCACCGTCCGTGTGATGTCGCCGAAGTAACCGGTCTTTTGCGAGCGCGGGAAAATATCGAGAATAATCGGTTCATTGGCGCGCAACGGTCCAAAACCAGCCTCATGCGGATCGCAAGCCTGTTTGCCGCCCGCCACAATCGTGTGATTGGCCAGACCGGAAGTCTGAAGAATGGCGGTATCAATGATCGACCGCAGCTTCTCGGAAGTCAGCGGTGCGCCGCGATAAATCAGTCGGCGATCCTTGCCGATTTTCGACGTCCTCAGCGCCTCGATGCCTTCAGCCATTCCCACCTCGGCCATCATCAGGGCGGCGCTGATTTTTTTTACCTCTTGAGCGGTCTTTTGCTCGCGCTCGACGAAAAACGTCCCGTCCTTCGGTTTGACTTTAATTCCGAGTCGTTGCAAGTGGACCGCCAAGCCCAAGGGAAAATTGCTGGGCACCGAAATAGAACTCACCTTTTTATCGCGAAGAATGGCTTGGATCACCTCGGCAAAGCCGATTTTCTTATTGCCGGCGCGGCGCAGTTGCCCTTGGTAATCGCTGAGCGCAAGGACGCTGCAATGCGGAGCGGCCTTGCGGGCGCGATCGATTTCCAGATCGTTCATCACCACATAATCACGGCCGCGAATGCGCAGATAAATAAACGGGTCCGGCACAAACATTCCGACCGCGTAAAGCATGTTCGCGTCGTGTTCTGTGTCTGCAACAATCAACAAATTCTCAGTGCGATTCATTTGGATTGGCAGGCGGATGCCTTGAAACGTTTAGAAATTAAACTCCGAACAAACGATCTCCGGCATCGCCCAGACCCGGCACGATGTAGGCATTCCGGTTGAGCGTGCGGTCAATGGCTGCAGTGAAAATGGGAACCTTCGGGTAACTGTGGTGAACCCGGCGAATACCTGCCGGAGTGGCAACCAGATTGACCATGCGAATGTGGCGACCGCCGCGTGCGGCAATCAGGTCCAAAGCCGCGACTGCGCTGCCGCCGGTGGCCAGCATGGGATCGATCAAAATGACTTCGAACGGCCGCAGATCGGCGGGCAGGCTCTGATGATATGAAACGGCTTCAAACGTCGTTTCCTCGCGCTTCAGACCGATGAAACCGATACGAGCGTCGGGAATCAGTTGCAAAATCGATTCCAACATACCCAGACCTGCGCGAAGAATCGGCACCAGCACTACCTCGCGTTTGAGTTGAAATCCCTTCGCTTGAGCCAGCGGCGTGCGCACCTTCACCCCGCGAACGGCAAAGGAACGGGTCGCTTCATACAACATCAGCGATGCCACTTCGCTGAACACGCGGCGAAACTCCTGCGGTTCCGTTTGTGCGTCGCGCAGCCGGGTCAGATTGTGCTGAACCAGCGGGTGGGAAATGACAGTGACGCCGTTCACCTCAGTTGAGAAATGTCGGCGCAAGAAAATAAAGCCGTCCGGTTTCGATCTTCGGTGTTTCCAACCCCAAATCCACTTTGACCACCGGCGCTTCGCTCTTTCCGAACATGCCCAGAAAATCTGACAAGTCGTGGCGCTGCTCGTATTGAATCAGATTGGCGTTGCGAGCGTCCCCGATTTTTCCCAGTTCCGCGGCTTTCTTCACTGCATCCTGAAAGTTGCCGAGCTGATCCACAAATCCGAGTTCCTTCGCCTGTGTACCTGAGAGGATTCGACCGTCGGCGTAGTGGGACCAATTCTCGTCGAGGCTCTGTCCCTGACTCTGGTTCAGCCGATGCGCGCGCCCGCGGCCTTCGGCGACGACGTTGGTGAAGCAGCCGTAGGTTTCATCAATCAGCTGCTGCACCATGGCACGTTCTTCATCCGGAATGTCGTTCGGGTCGCGCTCGCCGCTGAGCATGTCCTTGAAACGGCCGCTTTTGAAAACCAGCGGACGCAGCCCAACTTTGTCCATCAACCCACGATAATTCCAGGTGTGCATGATGACGCCAATGCTGCCGGTGATCGTCAGTTCGTTGGCGACGATCCAGCGGCACGGTGCAGAAATATAATAGCCGCCGGAAGCCGCGAGATTTCCCATCGAGGCAATGACCGGCTTTTTGGATTCATTCTGGAAATCGGTGATGACGCGATAAATCTCGTCCGAAGCCAGCACTTCGCCTCCTGGAGAATCTACCCGCAAGACCACGGCTTTGACTTTTGAATCCTCCTGCGCGCGTTCCAGTTGGGATCGGATCAGGTCGACCATGTTGAAACCGCTTTGCGATATGGCGCGGCTGCTGATGATCCCGTCCACGTCGATCACGGCAATTTTTTGGGAAGCGTTATTGTCCTCCAGAATCGCTTCGTCCAGGCGCGGTCCGGCAAACCGGCTGTGCCCGCCACTCACTCCTCCCAATGCGTTCGCCATTTGTCCAAAATTCCCCAGCACACTCAGGATCAACAGGGCCAGCAGGATGAGCGCGAGAATCATCCACCCGCGTCCGCGCCGAGGCGGTCGGGGCGCCTGTGCTGGCACGATGATTGGCGGGGGCGGCTGAAGCGGTGGCGGCGGTGTGGAAAAGGATGGAGGAACGTTGCTGTCCATAATGGACGCGAAACTAATCCAAAGTGCAATCAGCAGCAAGGGGATTGGGACCCCGGGCAAAAGGACGCGTTGCATCAAATTAAAAGACACCGGGGAGGATTTTGGCTGAGTGGCCGGAAGAG
>JBQCEJ010000566.1:0-7576 GCA_051960355.1 Verrucomicrobiota bacterium
ACCCTCCCTTACGGGGCGGCGGGGGGGGATGGGGATGCTCCCCCCCCGACTACGGGCGAGCCGCACGCCCGCACGCCCCGATACCAGCGAACCCGGTGAGCGAGAGTCCGCAGTTCGTATCTTTCGGGGAATTCGCGGTTCCAATTTTCCGGTTCCAAACTGGTTTTGCCAAGGGAACCAGAGAACCGAGAACAGTCCGTCTTCAGAGACCAGTTCTCCGAGATTTGGCGTTCAGTGTTCGTTGTTCGACGTTTTTCAACGGTCTGGAGTGCCTCCTCCCGGCCACGCGGCTGTTTTCGGTTCTGCCCGTTGCTTGACAGTCGATTCTTCGCTGCTATTCTCCCGCGTTCCGGTTGCCGGGGTGTTTCCGAGGCGCACTGTGCGCTGATGTTTTTCGGGCGCCAAATCGAATTTGTAATTTTATGAAGAGACAGTATCAGCCGTCGAAAATCCGCCGTAAACGGCAGCATGGTTTTCTGAATCGTAACAGCACCAAGAGCGGCAAGGCTACTTTGGCCAATCGCCGCCGCGTGGGCCGCAAACGGCTGACGCCGGTTTAAGCTCACGGCCCATGGCCGCTGAATCGCCCAAGCCGTTGAAGTTCAGCCGTGCCATGCGGATCAAGCAGGGGCGGGACTTTTCCCGAATTCGAAAAGAGGGCCAGCGGATGGTCACGGGCTGTCTCATTGCCAACTGGCTCAAACAACCGCCCGGTTCACCCGCAAGACTCGGCGTCGTGACCAGCAGCAGGATCGGCAACGCCGTGGTGCGGAATCGCGCACGACGGTTGATGCGCGAAGCGTTCCGGCTGCATCAGCACGATCTGGCGGCTCCACTGGATCTGGTCTTGATCGCGCGGGCTTCCATCGTCGGGAAAGTTCTCGCCGGCGTTGAGAAGGATTTTTTGACAACTCTGCGGAAGGCCGGATTGTTACAGCAACCCAATGGGAGAATGAAGCACGGGTGAATCCTGTTCAATACATTTTGATTTCGCTGGTCCGCCTTTACCGCTGGACGCTTTCGCCCGCGAAAACGTTTCTCTTCGGTCCGCTCGGGAACTGTCGCTTCGAACCCAGTTGCTCCCAATACGCCTTGGAAGCGTTGAAGGCGCATGGCGCCTTTGCCGGCGCCTGGCTGGCCACCAAACGCGTGTGTCGCTGCCATCCCTGGGGTGGTTGCGGGCATGATCCGGTGCCACCGGTCATCAAAAATAACCCGCCTGATTCCCGCGCCGAAAAACTCGTCCCGTCCGCTTTGGCGGCCGCTCATTTAAAATAATTTCATGGATCGCAAATCAATCATCATCGTCATCGCCTGCATCGGTCTGTTGGTCGGCTGGAACATGCTCGTCAACAAGCTCTATCCGCCGAAACCTGTGGTTCAGAGCGTCACCGGCAGCAACGCCGTGGCGACCGCTCAACCGGCATTGACCAACGCCACTGGAACCTCCGCTCCGGCAAGCCTCACCGCCGCCGCCGCCACCTCGATTCCGTTTGTGGCCGAAACCAACGCGCCCGAGCAGTTGCTGGTCATCACCAACGAAAATGCGCGTTATACCTTCACCTCACACGGCGGCGGATTGCAGCGCATTGAAGTGCTCGGCGTCAGCACCCGCAAAGAGCGTAAGCTGGGAGAGATTCCAACGCTGAATCTGCACGCGACCGCGCCGACTCTGGGGATTCTCGATGGCGAAGCGGTTCAAGGGAACGGCTTTTTCCACCTGACGCAAACGGGCAACAGCGTTCGTGCCGAAAAGCAACTGCCGAATGGCCTGGCAATCATCAAGCAGTTCGACATCAGCTCGAACTATCTCGTGACGGCCACGGTGCGGTTGGAGAATCAATCCACTCAAACCCTTACATTGCCCGAGCAGAAGTGGTTGGTGGGAACGGCCTCGCCGATGAATCCCGAGGACAACGGCACAACCACGGTGGGCTGGATGTGGTACAACGGGGAAAAAGCGGCCGATACTGTGGGTGGAAGTTATTTCTCAAGTCACGGTTTTGCCTGCATGCCCAAGACGCCCCCGGCTGAATTTCGCGTCGGCCAAAGCAACGTCGTCTGGGTCGCGGCGCACAATCAGTTTTTCGCGCTGGCGTTGATGCCTCAGGATCATGCGGGTCAGGTTTATGCCCGGCCGATTCCCCTGGCGGCGCCGACCGCCGCGGAGCTTCAGAAAAATTCGCGGCTGAACAAAGAGCCAAAAGCCTACGAAGTGGCGATGGCTTACCCGCCCGTGACGCTGGTGCCGAAGCAGGCGCTGGAACGGCATTTCACCATCTTCGCCGGCCCGAAAGAATGGCAAACGCTGGCGACGATTGCCGCGCGATTCAACAACAACCTGGATGCGGTGATGGGTTTCGGTTTCTTCGGCTTTGTTTCCAAGGCGTTGCTCCTCGGCATGAACTGGCTGAACAGCGCGCTGAGCCTGCCTTACGGCTGGGCGATCATCGCGATCACGGTCATCATCAAATGCCTCTTCTGGCCGCTCACCGCCGCCAGAACCCGGTCGATGAAACGGATGCAGTTGCTGCAACCGCAGATGAAAGCCATCGCGGAAAAGTATAAAGACGATCCGCTCAAGAAGAATCAGAAGACGATGGAGTTCATGAAGCAGAACAAGGTCAGCCCGCTCGGCGGCTGCCTGCCGATGCTGCTGCAAATGCCGGTGTTCTTCGGGTTTTTCACGATGATTCGCAGTGCGATTGAATTGCGCGGCGCTTCCTTCCTTTGGGTGGCTGACCTGTCGCGGCCGGACACGCTGTTCATGATTCCCGGGCTGAATTTTCCCTTCAACCCGCTGCCATTGATCATGGGGGGAACGATGCTCTGGCAGGCGCACTTGACGCCGCCCTCGCCCGGCATGGATCCGATGCAGCAGAAGATCATGCGCTACATGCCGCTGATGTTCATGGTGTTCCTGTATAACTATTCGGCCGGTCTCGCGCTTTACTGGACAGTCAACAACCTGTTGACCATTCTGCAAACGAAGCTGACCAAGACCATGACCGCCCCGGCCAGCCCTGCGCCCATCTTGACTCAACCCCCGAAAAAGAGGAAATAAGGCCATGTCCGCTCAACCAAAAGTCACACTGGAGAAACTTCTGGAACTGCTCGGCTTCCCCGCCACGGTGGAGGAAAATGCTCTGGAAGACGGGATTCTGCTCGATGTCAAAACCGAGGATTCCGGCCGGCTCATCGGCCGCCAAGGGCAGACGCTTTCTGACCTGCAATACATCACCAATCGCCTGATGTTTCAGCAGGATCCCGCCGCGCCCAAGGCGTTGGTGGATGTCGGCGGCTATCGCGCGCAGGCCCGCGAGGCGCTGGTGAAGAAAGCCAAGGAAGCCGCTGAAAAAGTTCGGCGCTGGGGCGACGTCGTCGAACTGGAACCGCTCAGCGCTTTCGATCGCCGGATCATTCATCACGCGTTGCGCGACGATCCCGGAGTGGAAACGCACAGCGTTGAAGTTGAAGGCACGGACAAGAAAGCGATTCTGCTGCGGCCCAAGCACTGAGTCTTTCCGAGTTGCTGGGAAGTCCCAGCTTCAATTCGCAGTCCGGTGTGACGCCCGGGCAGCCCGGAACGAGGGTTTCTAAACCTGCGGTTTGGAAAGCTGCGATACAGCCGGCTTGAAGCCCGTGTTAAGTCCGAACGTCCACCTTGCCCGAAGCCGTTTCCCAAGATCACTGCGTCAGCGCGTGGCCTGGAATCGAACAAGCAGGCGCTTGCTGGAGAGAATTCAAACTGTAAGTCCCGCCCGCGGGACATTTCGGGAGCGCGGAATCTTTCAGGTAGGGAGCGATATCCCGGGCCGTGGGAATGGCGGTCGCGGTTTTGTTGTTTTCCAGCGCCCACTGTTGTTTGGCGCCATCGAGTTGACGCAGATTGTTTATGCAACGGTTCAGGTTTTCCTTCGCGGCCGCATCCGTCTGCATGCTGGCGAGCTTCATGGAATTCGCTTGGGCGGTTTGAAGAGCTTCGGCCGTCTGCGATTTTGCCAGTTGGGCTTCGAGTTGCGCGGTTTCCTTTTGCTTGGAGAGCTGTTTGGTTTCCTCGCGCAAGCTGCTGACTTCACCGCGCAGACGGATCAATTCCTCTTTGTCTTTACGGGAAACCACCACCTGATCGTCGGGCAACTGGCTTTTGGCCTGCGCCTCGGCCAGATCGACACGCAGCTGTTCCATTTCGGCGGTTTGCGCCCGGAGCTTCGTGAGTTCGGCATCCTTGGCATTGCTTTGCAGGTAAACCGCCCCCGAACCGGCGGCGAGGCCCAGCACCAGAACCCAAGGCAATACGACGTTCAGCTTCATGTGAATCAGGAGTGGTGCGCGAGGCGGGACTTGAACCCACAACCTTCGGCTTCGGAGACCGACGCTCTATCCAATTGAGCTACTCGCGCTTTACGAAGGCAAAAGCTAGGTCAATTGGAGGAGTCGGGCAATCAGTTAATGACGCGATCAACGCACTGGCAGCAGCGCGCGGTTCTCGGCCTGAAATTTCTCGAACCGTGATGAATCCGCCGGAGGTGATCGCGCCGGCCAGTGTGAGTGCGACCCATTTGGATGTTCTCAGGCAGTTCAGTACGCGGGCGCGTCTAGATATTTCGTTCAACTTGACGTTGCGGAGGGTTTCTTGCAATGGTTGCGCCCTTATGAGTTCACTAGCCGACGCTGGCAAACGATCTTCCGAAACCCTGACTCCCAACAAAAAAGGCATGTTCATCGCGCCGGATGGAAAAAATGTGATGTTCACGTTCATCCTGGTGAGTTCGCTGTTCCTGCTTTGGGGTTTTTGCAACGGAATGATCGACGTTATGGACAAACACTTTCAGCAGGAACTGAATTTGAGCCTGTCGCAATCGGCCTGGGTGCAGTTTGCGCATTATCTTGGATATTTCCTGATGGCACTGCCGGCTGGGTGGCTGGCCACAAAATTGGGCTACAAGGGCGGCATCATCGTCGGTCTTCTGATGGTGGCGGTGGGCGGATTCTGGTTTATTCCCGCCAGCAAGATTGCCGCGTTCTGGGCGTTTTTGCTGGGCGTCTGCTTCATTGCTGCCGGGCTTACGTTTTTGGAGACGATTGCGAATCCCTACACGACCGTTCTCGGGCCGACGCAGTATGCGGCAACGCGCATCAATCTGGCTCAATCATGCAACGGCATTGGCTGGATCTTTGGACCGATTGCCGGCGGGATGTTGTTCTATTCCAAAGATGCCGCGGGTCAAAGCACGGGCTCGCAAACGTTGTGGATTCCCTATGCCGGCGTGGCGGTGGTGGTCGTGATTTTGGCGGTTGTCTTCTATTTCGCCAGCGTGCCGGACATTAAAACGGAAGACGTTTATCATCTGGACGACAAGAACGCCGGCGTTTCGCACTCGATCTGGTCGCATCCCCATTTTGTCATGGCGGTGGCGGCGCAGTTTCTATACGTCGCCGCGCAGTCGGGGATTTTCGCCTTCTTCATCAATTACATGACGAGCCAGACTCCCAAAATCCCCGAGTCCTGGAATTCCGGGATGATGGCCGGATGGTTTGAGCAGAACAAGCTCGGGCTGTTGGTGCTCAGCGACAAAGGAGCGGCTTACCTGGCTTCGCTCGGCTTTGGTTGTTTTCTCACGGGCCGATTCACCGGCGCGGCGATCTTGAAAAAATATCCCGCACACAAGGTGCTCGGACTCTATGGCGTGCTGAACGTGGTGTGCTGCGGGCTGGTTTTTTGCAAGCTGGGTTGGCTGTCAGTCGTCTGCGTGTTTCTCAGCTACTTTTTCATGTCGATCATGTTTCCAACGATTTTCGCCTTGGGAATTCACGGCTTGGGCGCCCGCGCCAAGAAAGCGTCGTCGTTCATCGTCATGGCGATCATGGGCGGCGCCATTCTGCCCAAGCTGATGGGTTACATCGCTGACAAGACCGACATTTCGCGGGGCTTTATCGTGCCGATGGTGTGCTTCGCGTTTGTGGCGTTCTACGGCTTGAACTGGTCGAAGTTCAGCAAAACCGAAGCGGTGAAAGGGTTGAACACGATGGGCGGTCACTGAACCAAACGCCGCTCATCTTCGAGAGTTTCAATACAAAGGACGGCCAAGTGGCCGTCCTTTTCTATTTTGTTGAACACCGTTGGCGAGCGCTATTCTTTCGGCTTGGAAGTGGCTCCTTCGCTGCCGGTCGCGCCCGGGCCGCCCGGGCGACGATTGCGCTGTTGTTGCTGGAACGTTTCGTATTTCTGGAACTGTTCCGCCGTCAAAATCTCTTTCATCTTCGTGTTCGATTCTTCGCGGATGGTCTTCATCTTGGTGCGGCGGTCTTCCTGCGAGAGCGCGCTGTCGCCGCGCAGCTCCATCAATTTCTTGTTTTGCTCCTCAATCATGGCTTTGACCTTGGGCTTTTGATCATCGGTCAGGCTCAATTCCTTGGAGAGACGGTTCATTTGGGCGTCCACGCCGCCACGCATGGCCTGTCCGATACCGCGAGTGGCGTTGGTGTTTTGCGCCTGGCTCAGCGGACTGAACGAAAGCAGCCCGGCAAGCGCAAGAAGGGTCACTGAGGATTTGGATAGCTTCATAAGTTTATAGGTTGGTTGTTTGGTCGATCAATGGTTCGACACATGAGAGACGAAGTGCTCGCTGAATGGTTACAGCGAGGCGTGGATCAGACGATGGGGTTTTCTGCCCGGCAATCTTATCGCGTGACTTTGGGGGCGGCTCGTGGAAGATTTTCCGGCCATGAAAGCATTCATTTCACTTTGCGCCGCTGCTTTAGTCCTTGGCTCTGCCGTGGTTAAAGCCGAAGAGCCCAAAACCGAAACCAAAGAAACCGTAAAACAAGGGGAAACGAAACCCGCTTCCAAAGAGGAAAATAAAACCGTGAGCACGAACGAAGTTGCAGTTATCAAAACCACCGAAGGCGAAATGGTCCTGGAATTCTGGCCCGATGTCGCGCCGGGACATGTCGAAAATTTCAAGAAACTCGCCCGCCAAGGCTTTTACGACGGCACCTGTTTTCACCGTGTCATCAAGGGTTTCATGATCCAGGGCGGCGATCCGCTGACCAAGGATGAATCGGCCAAGAGCCGCTGGGGCACCGGCGGTCCCGGTTACCAGATCAAGGCCGAGTTCAACGACCGCCCGCATGTTCGCGGCGTGCTGTCCATGGCGCGTTCCAACGACCCCAATTCCGCCGGCTCGCAATTTTTCATCTGCCACGGCTATCCGCGTTTTCTCGACAAGCAATACACCGCGTTTGGCAAGCTGATCAAAGGTGACGACGTCCTTGAAAAGATCGCGACCACGCCGACTCAGCCCGGCGATCGCCCGGTCAAGCGGATGGGAGTCGAAAGCATCAAGATCGTTCCCGCCGATTCCATCAAGTAATTCTCTCTTCAACGCGGGGTGGCGTTCGCGCCGCTCCGCGTTTTTCGTTTTATGGAAACCCACCAGCTTGCCGCCGTTTTGATTGCGCTGGGTTGTCCGTCGGAAAAGTCGGGCGAAATGGCGGCGCAATTGGATAAACGCGCCCGTCAGTTGGCGGCGGAAAAGAATCGCAGCTATGAGGAATCTCTGACGCATTTGCT
>JBQCEJ010000567.1:0-3627 GCA_051960355.1 Verrucomicrobiota bacterium
CGCTTGATCCCGCTGGGAAAAAGGTCGGGAGGTCTTGCTGTGGACCGACGGTTTACGATTTCGCGCACAGCGGCAACTGGCGCACGTTTGTCTTCGCCGATCTCGTTCGGCGTTACTTGGAATTCAAAGGCTTTGAAGTCAACCACGTGATGAATATCACCGACGTGGAAGACAAAATCATCAAACGTGTCCGGGAAAACCAAACCACTCTCCGCGAGTTCACCGGCAAATTCGAGACTGCCTTCCTGGACGATCTCAAAACGCTCGGCTGCCGGGAACCGCATCAGAAGCCGCGCGCCACTGATTTCATGGCCGAGATCATTGAGCTGATTGAAAAGCTGATTGCCCGCGGACTCGCCTACAAAGCGGCGGATGGTTCCGTCTATTTCAGCATCGAGAGATATCGCGGTTGCGGCTGCACCTACGGACAACTCGTCAAGCTGAACTTCGAGGAAATGCGCGCCGGCGAACGCGTGAAGAGCGACGAATACGCCAAAGAATCGCTGGCGGATTTCGCGCTCTGGAAAGCCCGCGTGCCCGAGGATGGCGACGTCTTCTGGCCCAGTCCGTGGGGCGAAGGCCGCCCCGGCTGGCACATCGAGTGTTCCGCGATGAGCATGAAGATTCTGGGTGCGAGCTTTGATCTGCATCTCGGCGGCGAGGATTTGATGTTCCCGCATCATGAGGATGAAATCGCCCAGAGCGAGGGCGCGGGCGTCCAAACTGCTGGCCAGCGCTTCGTCAAATACTGGCTGCACGGCGCGCATCTGCTGGTCGAAGGCAAAAAGATGAGCAAATCGCTCGGGAACTTTTTCACGCTGCGCGATTTGCTGGCAAAGGGATTCACCGGCCGAGAGGTTCGTTACCTGCTGCTCACGTCGCACTATCGTGAGACGTTCAATTTCACAATGGAAGGCTTGCAAGGCGCGCGCACGGCTCTGGCGCGAATTGACGAATGCCTCGGAAAATTGCGCGACCTGGCAGGTGCTTCCACTGCCGCTCCCGACCCGAAATTGATCGAACAATTCTCAAGCGCTCTCGATCACGATTTAAACATCGCAGGGGCGTGGGGCGCGGTTTTTGAATGGGTGCGCGAAACCAACCGGGGCATGAACGAAAACTCGCTCAAGCCCGCCGAAGCCGCCGCCGCTTTGGCCGCGTGGGACAAAATCAATTCAGTGCTCGGCATTGGCGCTGTGGCGGAAGCGGAAGTTCCCGCGGAACTGCTCGCGTTGCTCGAAGCCCGTCAGGCCGCACGCAAAGCCAAAGACTTCAAACGTTCGGACGAAATCCGCGACGAATTGAAATCCAAAGGCTGGGTGATCGAAGACACGCCGAAAGGACCGAAGCTGAAGAAGCTATGATCGGTGGTTGCGTGAAATCATATTTCAGGTTTCATTCGGGCGAGCAACCCCCCGTTTCAAATCATCAATCGTAAATCATAAATGCCCAAAGGCTTGTTCATCACGTTTGAAGGCACGGAAGGCTGCGGCAAGTCCACTCAGATTGAATTGTTGGCTGAGCGCCTTCGCTCGCTTGGACGCATCGTCCGCACGATGCGCGAGCCGGGCGGCACACCCATCGGCGAGGAAATTCGTCACACGCTCAAGCACAGTCACGCGAACGCGGCGATGACGCCCGAAGCCGAATTGCTCCTGATGAACGCCAGCCGCGCTCAACTCGTTCGCGAAGTCATCCGCCCTGCTCTGATCGCCGGCGAAATTGTTTTGTGCGATCGTTTTTACGATTCCACCGTGGCGTATCAGGCCTACGGCCGGCAGTTGGATTTGAAGATGGTTCAGGCGATTATCGACGTCGCCGTTGACGGAACGCAGCCCGATCTCACGCTGCTGCTGGCCATTCCACAGGATGTGAGCGAGCAACGCCAGCGAGCGCGTCAGGCGCGACAGGCCGCGGTGCGAGATCGCTTTGAGGAGGCGGATCAGAGCTTCTTCCAGCGGGTGGCTCAAGGCTACGAAGCGATCGCGCAAGCCGAACCGCAGCGGGTGAAAACGGTGAACGCCATCGGAACCATCGAGTTGGTCAGCGCGGCGATCTGGAATCAGGTGCAGCCGTTGCTGACTCGGTAAGCCAAATCGATTCAGCACGGAGCGGAATCGCGGAGCATGACTCGTTGACCTCAATCCTTGCCCAAGCGCCGCAATCCATTATCTTGCCTCAGAACGGAGCTAATTATGATCGAGGATACCATCAGCAAAATCGAGGCGCGGATCAAAGGCGCGGACGCCATCAAGGACGAGCGCAAAACAGAACTGTTGCAACTGCTCGGCACGTTGAAGTCGGAAATTTCCGGCTTGTCCAAGACTCATGGCGAACAGGCCCAGAGCATCGCCGGTTTCACGGAAGTCTCCACGCACGAAGCCACGCGCGCGCAGCAAAATCCCGAACTGCTCGATCTGTCGCTGAAAGGGCTTTCGTCGTCAGTCGATGGCATCGAGAAATCCCATCCGCAACTGGTGCAGGTCGTCAACACGATCAGCCACACGTTGTCCAACTTGGGGATCTAAGATTCACGATTTTGGACTTGCGAGCGGCTTGAGAACTCCATAGGGGCCCGCAAGTCGCATGTCGCCAATCGTGAATACGCTTACGGGAAGCGTTCCTTGTCTTCGTACGGCTGCAGTTGGCCGATGGCAGTCATGAGTTCGTCGGCCACTTCTTGGTAGATTTCCTTCAACCGCGGTTTGGAACAGACTTTCGCTTCCGCGCGAAGTTTTTCGAAGAGCATGGGCTTGCCATATTTCACCGCAATGGGCCGAGGCAGCGGATATTTCATGTGCCGGCCGTAAGCTTCGTAAGTGCCGAAAACGCGAACAGGGATGACGACCGCGTTGGATTTGATCACGGTCAGACCGATTCCAGAACGCGCAGGCTGCAACTTCCCATCCTTGGTCCGCGTGCCTTCGGGAAAGAGAATGATCGCACCACCAGCCAGCAGCCGATCGAGAATCGCTTTCAGGCCCTTCGCGCCGCCGCCATCGCGATCCACCGGAACAGAATTCCATTCGCGCAGCAGCCAGCCAATGCCCGGAAAGCGGAACAGGCTTTCGCGGGCGAGATAATTAATATCGCGATGCAACGCCGAACCGACCAGCGGTGGATCGATGTAGCTCGCGTGGTTTGAAGCAAGGATCACTGGTCCTTGCAACGGAACTCGTTCGGCGTTGAAGATTCGCCACCGAAAATACGTGGCGAAAATCAGTCGGAACAGCGACCAGCCCATGAAGTAAACCGAGTTCATATCTGGCCGAGCCGCTGTTTGACTTCCTGGATGATCAAGCCGCTTGTCTCGGCAGGCGTTTGCCCGGAATTATCAATCACCTTGGCACCAAGCGCGACCATCAATGGCGCTGCGGCCCGCTGGCTGTCGCGCTGATCGCGAGCCGCCAGGTTTTCCTGAACGCCATCGGCCGCCCGCCGACGCGAGCGTTCCGCCAGGCCGGCGTCGAGGTAGAACTTGAAATCGGTTTCGGGGAAAACGTTCGTGCCGATGTCGCGGCCTTCCATCACAAGACTGCCGAATTGAATGCAATCGCGCTGCGTTTTTTTCATCCAGTCGCGCACCTTCGGAACGGCGGCGACATGAGCCACCGCAGCGGCCGTCTC
>JBQCEJ010000568.1:0-7598 GCA_051960355.1 Verrucomicrobiota bacterium
CGGAGCTTCTCTGGCAGCTCCCGGACGGCTCTTCCTCCGAAGGTTGGCAAGAGGTGAAAATTGATCTCACGCCACACATGGGAAAAGTGGTTTACATCGTCTGGTACTATTTCTTTTTCTCAGGTGATTCACCGCAGCGCACCGGCTGGCTGGTGGATGATGCATCGATTTCAGTGACGAACGTCCAGACGGGCACGATCCAAATCACGAACAATCTGTGGCAGGCCGTTTACTCGTTGGCGGGCGCGACCGGTGGCACGTTGAGTGGACGCTCGGCGGTGTTCACGAATGCTCCGGCAGGCGACTATTCCATCGAATATGGAGATGTGCTGAATTTCCAAACTCCGCCGCCGCAGGCCAAAACGCTGGCTCCGGGTGGAACGCTGGTATTCGAGGGCAACTACGCCTTTGCGGACGCAAACACGAACGGAATTCCCGACGCTTGGGAGTTGGAGAAGTTCGCTGCGATCGATCCGCAGCGAAGTCAAAGTGTCGACACGGACCACGACGGCATGAGCGATTATGCCGAGTTTGTTGCGGGAACGGATCCGAACAATCCGCCACCGCCGTTTCAATTGATCGCCAGTCGATTGGCCAATGGCGCGGTGCAGATTTCGTGGCGCTCGGTTTCCAATCACACGTACCGCGTGTATGCCAGCACGAACCTGACTTCCTGGCAAACCAACTCTGGATGGATCATCGCGACCGGAACGAACACGAGTGTGACGATGCCAGCGACGAACAGCGCGCCAAATTTCTTCCGCGTGGAAGCTGCGATTCCGAGCGGTGCGAACAGTCAGGCGCCATTCCTGTATCTCAGCGCAACGCGGACCAACGGCAATGTGCGACTCGACTGGCCCACGGCGCGCGATCACGGTTATCGGATCTTGGGCAGTTCAGATTTCGCGAACTGGTCGCCGGCATCGGATTGGATTCGCGCCTCTGGATCGTCGTTTGGGACCAATGTGCCTGGGACGAATGCCGCGCGCTTTTTCCGCGTGGAAGCGGCGCCTTAACCGTAAGCGAGTTTCAACGTTTACTTCTCGGACGAATCGCGCTTGGAGTGCAGTCCGAGCTCAATCAGTTTTTCCCGCATCTTGAGCCGGGTAATGCCGAGCCAGCGAGCGGCCTTGGCTTGATTGCCCTGGGCGAGTTGAATCGCTTGTGAAAATAGTTCCGGCTCCAGATCGGTGATCATCCGGGCGTAAGCGCCATCCTCTTCTCCGCGCTGCACGCGGCCGAGCAGATCGGCGATGTAAACTGCGTGCGTCTGACCCGCGAGCGTCACCGGTTTGCGATCTTTGGCCAGCAGTTGCTGAACGTGTTCCAGGCTGATCGCGAATGGGCGGGCCAGCAGCATGGCGCGCCGGACGACATTTTCCAACTGCCGCACATTGCCCGGCCAGGGTTGTGTCTGCAGCCAGGCCAGTGCCTCCGCCTGAATCGATGGATTTTCGAAACCGAGATCCTGGGCGTAACGACTGATAAAGAATTTTATCAGCTCGGGAATATCTTCCGTGCGCTCATTCAAAGGCGGCAACGTGAGCGTCACCACGCTGAGGCGATACAGCAAATCTTCGCGAAATTCTTTCTCTTGAATGGCGGCTTCCAGATCGCGGTGTGTGGCGGCCAACACGCGGACGTCCATGGAAATCGTTTCGTTTCCGCCGAGCCTTTGAAACGATTTCTCCTGAAGGACACGCAACAGTTTGGCCTGAGTGTTCGGCGAGAGATCGCCGATTTCATCCAGAAAAATCGTACCGCCCTGGGCTTGCTCGAAGCGGCCGATGCGCCGTGTTTGCGCGCCAGTGAAGCTGCCGCGCTCGTGGCCGAAGAGTTCACTCTCGAGCAGATTCTCGGGAATCGCGGCGCAGTTGACGGCTATGAACGGCTTGTCGGCGCGGTCGCTGTGAGGGTAAATCGCCCGGGCGATCAGTTCCTTGCCGGTGCCGGTGGCGCCGCGGATGAGAACGGTCACGGGCGTGGCGGCAATGCGGCCGACTTCCTTGTAGATATTTTGCATCACGCGGCTGTTGCCAATGATCGCGGTTTGAGCCGTGCCGGCCGCGCCCATTTCGACCGGCTCAGACATGCGACGCGAACTGGCCACGGCGGAAGCGGCGAGGTCAAGCAGTTCGTCCACTTCGAACGGTTTGACGAGGTAATCGCACGCGCCCAGTTTCATTGCCTCAATGGCCGTCTCCGTCGTGCCGTGGGCGGTCATCATGATGATCGGCAGCTTGGGTTTGGCGGCGTGCAACTGGGCAATCAGGTCCATGCCGCTCAAGCCGGGCAGCTTGAGATCGGTGATCACCAGATCATGTTTTTTTTCTTTGGCCCGGTTCAGGCCGTCATCGCCGCGGCTGGCGACCGTGACGGAATAACCTTCGTCCTGGAGCACTTTCTGTAATGCGGCCGCCGTGCTGCGGTCGTCTTCAATGAGGAGAATGTTCGCTTGCATCATGGTCGAGGCCGGGCAACACCACTTCGAAGGTGGTGCCGGAATTTAGTTCAGTTTCATACCGCAACACGCCGCCGTGCTTTTCCACAATTCGCGCTGAGATAGCAAGCCCGAGGCCGGTGCCGCCTTCTTTGGTGGTGAAAAACGGATCGAACAAGCGCGCCTCGACTTCCGGCGGAATGCCTTTGCCGGTATCGGCGATCGTAAGGATCGCGACGGGACGGGTGCGTCCGTTCAGTTCCACTTCATCACGGCGCAATCCCAAAGTGACAGTTCCATTTCGGCCAATGTTTTCCGCCGAGTTCTGAATCAAATTGATGAGTACCTGTTTGATCTGTTGGGCGTCGGCATACATGGAAATCGACTCCTCCTCCTGGAGCACCAATCCGATCGCGGATTTTTCCAGCGGCATGCGCATGAGATTATGAACTTCCGTGAGCACGCGTCCGGCGGGAATGAGCGCCAGCCGAGGATCCGACGGTCGGGCTAACTGTATTAAATCCTGGACGATTTTTTCAAGCCGATTGATCTCATCGGCGATCACAGTGGCGTCCTCATTTTGGCTGACTGCGGGAACCGCTTTGCGCAGGCTGAACAGGCGGAACTTGATCGCTGTGAGCGGATTGCGGATTTCGTGGGCCACGCCGGACGCCAGAATGCCCAGCGAAGCCAGTTTCTCCTGACGCTCGATAATGGACGTGCTTTCACTCAGGCCAACGCGCAAGGGCGTGATCATGCCGCGATAAACCAGAATCGTCAGGGACATGGCAAGCGCGAGAATCAAAGCGGAGCAGAGAATCAACAGTCGCTGATGGCTGAGCAGCGTGCCCTGAGTATCGCGAAGGAATTCGCTGAAACCTTCGCGTTGGGCTTTCACCAGATCGTCGCAAAGCGGGAAGAGGGCGCTGGACGCAGCGCGGACCTGTTTATAAACGGCTTCGAAGGACGACTTTTTGGTGCTGTTCGTTTGCGAAAGCATGACGGTCGCGTTGGTGAGATAGCGCGCATAGGCCGCCTCCGCTTTCCGGAGAATTTCCAGTTGCCGCGAAACTTCGAGACGCTTGAGCAGCTTGAGATTTTCCGTTTCAACCAGGCGCAATCGATTCGTTGCGATCCAATCGCTCAGTTCGCTGGCGTTGTTGAGAAACTCGCTTTCAAAGGTGGGATCGTGGGAAATGCCGAATTGCAGCAACTGATCGTTGAGGCTGCGGATCGAGCCGCGCAGATGGACGCCGAGATAGAAGCTCTCGCTCTTGACGGCGGCGTATTCGCGTTGAAGGCGATCGAGTTGACTCCAGATGCTGCGGGTGATCCAAGCCAGCAGGACCGTGCCACAGATCACCACCAGCCAAAATCCGAAGAGCCGCATTTTAACCTGCGGTACGAGTCGGGTGATACGGCGGAAACCACCGGTGGAATAATTTGTTCCAGTCATTCTATTGATCTAATCGCTCAACCTAGTCTGATTCCTCGGAAAGAACCAATCTTCAAAATCCAGTCCGTCATTGGCACGGCGCGTGCCAATGAAAGTATAACCGCTTGAATTATGGGTAATCATCCTGAAACAAACATTGCGAAAAAGAGAATCTTGACTGTCGACGATGACGATTCGGTCCGGCAGTCCTTGAAGAAAGTGCTGGAAGAAACCGGCTACGAAGTCGTCGCAGCACCCGGCGGAATCGAGGGAGAAGCGACCTTGCAGCAGGAGAAGTTCGACCTGCTGATCCTGGACTTGAACATGCCCAACCGAGACGGCTGGGACGTGCTTGGCTATGCCAGCGCGAATCATCCCATGCTTCCGGTCATCATCATCACCGGAATGTTCGATCAACTGGAGACGACCATGATTCCCGGTGTGAGTGCGCTTCTGAAAAAGCCGATCGATGTGCTGCCGCTTTTGAAAACGATTGAAACCCTGCTGGCCGAAAGCCTGGAAGACCGTCTCAACCGCGTAAGTCGTTGCGCGCCGGTTGAATCAGGGATGCGGGTCAATCGTTGAAGAGATTTTGGGAGTTGCAGGTTTGAGCATCAGGCTGCACCAGCCTGTGCTGAACAGCCGGACGGAGTTCCGGCTGAATTGAAATTTTGATATGCGTTTAGTTATTGTTTCCAATCGTTTGCCGTTCACTGTGACAGTCAAAGAAGGTCAGCCACAGTTCAAGGTCAGTGCCGGCGGTCTGACCACCGGCTTGTGGAGTTATCTCGAGCGGACGGCGGCCGATCCTAAAAAAACCTTGGATTATCTCTGGCTGGGCTGGCCTGGCACCAACGTGCCTCCGGAACAGCGCGACATGGTTTTGCAGCATGGCGAGGCATTCAAGGCATCGCCCGTATTTTTGCCCGAGGACAGCGTGGACCGCTTTTACCACGGGTTCTGCAATAAGACGATCTGGCCGTTGTTCCACTACTTTCCGACGCTGGTGCGTTACGAAGAGGACTATTGGCGGGAATACCAGCGCGTGAACAACATTTACGCTGAAGCGCTGCTCAAGGTGCTGCGTCCGGACGATGTGCTCTGGGTTCATGATTATCAACTCATGCTCGTGCCGCAGTTGATCCGCAAACATCATCCGGAAATGCCGATCGGCTTTTTCCTGCATATTCCCTTCCCGTCCTTCGAAGTGTTCCGGCTCCTGCCCCGGGCGTGGCGAGCGGAGATGATCGAAGGCATTCTCGGCGCCAGCCTGGTCGGTTTTCATACGCACGACTACACGCGTGATTTTCTCACGTCGGTTCTCCGCACCGTGGGTTATGAGCATCAACTCGGAACGTTAAGCCTCGGTGAACGCGTGGTGAAAGTGGATACCTTTCCCATGGGAATCGATTTCGACCGGTTCGCCCGGATGGCTGCCTTGCCAGAAACCGAACTCCGCGTTGCCGAATTGCGCGAGAAGTGCCAGGGCCAGAAGGTGATTTTCTCAGTGGACCGGCTCGATTACACGAAAGGTTTGATCAATCGACTGCGCGGTTACGAATTGTTCCTCAAACAAAATCCCGCCTGGCGCGGCAAGGTTGTCTTTGTCATCTCGGTCGCGCCTTCACGCATTGCCGTCGAGAGTTACAAGACGATGAAACAGGAGTTGGAGCAGATCGTCGGACGGATCATCGGCGCGTATGGGAATGTTCATTGGACGCCGCTGATTTACCAATACCGTGATCTCTCCTTTGAAGACATCGTGGCGCTGTATCGCTTCTGTGATGTCGCAATGATCACGCCGTTGCGCGATGGCATGAATCTCGTGGCCAAGGAATTTGTCGCATCTCGTCCTGACCAGACCGGCGTTGTGATCCTGAGTGAAATGGCCGGCGCGGCGAAGGATATGGGCGAAGCGCTCGTGATCAATCCGTTTCATGCTGATGATTTTGCGCGCGCACTGGAACAGGCGTTGACGATGCCGGTCGCCGATCAGATCCGGCGCAATCAGGCGTTGCAGGATCGTTTGCGTCGTTATGACGTCAATCGTTGGGCGGAAGATTTCGTGCAGGCGATGTTGTCGTCTCAGAAAAACGAGGCGGCGCGGCGGGCGCGTTCGCTCACGGGTAATGCCCACGAACACTTGATTCAGAGCTGTCGCACCGCCAAGCGGCGCGCCTTTCTGCTGGATTACGACGGCACGTTGGTGCCGTTCTCGGCCACGCCCAAGGCGGCTCAGCCCGATCCCGACTTGTTGGAACTGATTTCATCGCTAGCCAGCGATCCGCATACCGATGTTGCGATTGTGAGCGGCCGGCCGCGGAGCGATCTGGAAGCGTGGTTTGGAGCGTTGCCAGTCGCGTTGATCGCCGAGCACGGTGTCTGGCTGCGGCGAAAGAATGAAAACTGGCGTTTACTGCGTGCGATCACCACGGATTGGAAAGATCGCGTGCGGCCGATTCTGCACTTGTATGTGGATCGTTTGCCCGGAGCGCTGCTGGAAGAGAAAGAGTTTTCGCTCGCGTGGCATTACCGCAAAGCGGATCCGGAGCAGGCCTCGTTGCGGGCCCAGGAACTGGTGGACGATCTCGCGAGCTACACGCGCAACATCGACGTGCAGGTGCTCGAAGGCAACAAGGTCATTGAAGTTCGCAATACCGGCGTCAACAAAGGCACGGCCAGTCTCGAATGGCTCGGTACCGCGCTGCCGGAATTCATTCTCGGCATTGGCGACGATTGGACCGATGAAGATCTCTTCCGCGCTCTGCCCATGGATGCCTTTTCCGTCCGTGTCGGGATGGCCAAGACTGCGGCCCAGTATCACTTGAATAATCACGTGGCCGTCCGGCGCTTGCTCCGTGAACTCAGTGATGCTTTGAGGAACAAGGAGCAGAAGACCATGCTCAACGTGCCACCGGCGGAGTTGGGGGATTGCGACGCGGAGCAGTTTTGTTCCGAGAAGGAGTGATCCTGTCTCGGTAAGAATCCGCGGGTTAAATCAACTTGGGCTGATTACCGACGGCTGGTTTTAACCCCAGTTTCCGGTAACTCGCTTCCGTGGCCACACGGCCCTGCGGCGTGCGGTTCAAGTAGCCTTCCATGATCAGGTAAGGTTCGTAAACTTCTTCCAAAGTGTCGGATTCCTCGCCGACCGCGACGGCGAGTGAATTCACGCCTACGGGTCCGCCGCCGAACTTCACAATGATTGCTTCGAGGATGCGCTTGTCCATTTCGTCGAGACCGTTTTCATCGATCTCCAACATGGCCAGGGCGCGATCCGCAATTTCGCCGGTGATTTTGCCTTCGTGTTTCACCTGGGCATAATCGCGGACACGCCGGAGTAGATTGTTGACGATGCGCGGCGTGCCACGACTGCGCCGGGCAATTTCCCGGGCGCCACGCTCATCGATTTCCACGTTCAAGAGTCGTGCCGATCGGACCACAATCGAGGTGAGCTGATCCGATTGATAATAGTCGAGTCGCTCGCGAATCGGAAAGCGGGTGAGCAGGGGAGCAGTCAACAAACCGCTGCGGGTCGTGGCGCCGATTAAAGTGAATTTCGGGAGATTCAGCCGGACGCTGCGAGCGTTTGGTCCCTGGTCGATAATGATGTCGAGTTTGAAGTCCTCCATCGCCGGGTAGAGATATTCTTCGATCGTCTTTTGCAGGCGATGAATCTCGTCAATAAACAGGACGTCGCCTTCTTCGAGATTGGTCAAGAGC
>JBQCEJ010000569.1:0-3307 GCA_051960355.1 Verrucomicrobiota bacterium
GAGAAAATAGCGGCCGGCCGTCGGACGATCGAGACAGCCGATCAGATTCAGCATGGTTGATTTTCCAGAGCCGGACGGCCCCATGATGGCGACGTAGGATCCGGGATTGACGATCAGGTTAACACCGCGCAAGGCGCGCACCTCGGCTTCGGCGCCGAGGGCATAGCGCTTTTCCAGACCTTCAAGGCGGATGATGGGTTCGGCGGAAGACATCGGGCAAGCTAGTCAGTCGCGGCCTGAACGGCAGGTTTGTTAAGACGCCGAGTGACCGCGGATTCGGCACGAATTGAACCGGGTTCGGATGTTTCCGCCGGCTCGACATCCGCCGGGCGATTGGTTTGGCTCTCGGCCAAGATCATGTTGGGCCGCGACTCTTCGGCCCGTCCGTCATTTTGGACAATCGGCAACTCGGGCGAGGCGTTCGTCACCGTGACAGGGGCCGGAACGGCTGCCGGCACGGGTTCACCCTCCGCGATGATGGCCCCGCCGAGATCTTTTTCCTTCAGGTCAAGCGGCGGCGCGAGCAGACCCTTGTCGCCCGGTTTGATGCCGGAAACGATTTCAATCAGCTTCGTGTTGTACATGCCCACGGTCACCGGTACGGGTTTCAGGGGATCGTTCGCGAGAAAAACAACCTGCTGACCGGCCCGCGTGGTGACCGCCTGGATCGGAATGGCGAGCGCGTCGGGAAGATTTGTGATCACCACTTCGGCTCGGGCTGAGACGCCCGGCTTCAGATTGGGCAGCGTGTCGGTGATGAGAATTTCCGTGGCATAAACCTTCAAATCGGGATTTCCCCAGCGGCTCTGGCTGTCGGGCAACGGCGCCACTTTATTGACGGTTCCACGAAAGCGTTCGTCGGGCATGGAATCCAACACGACATACGCCGGCTGCCCGGGATGAATCTGGTTGATGTGCGATTCATGGATTTTCACCTGCACTTTCATCGCGGACACGTCGGGCAGCTTGATGAGTTCCTGCCGATTGCGCACGATGGCGCCCTCCTCGATCATTGACTCGCTGCTGTACCGGCTGCCGCTGGCATAAACCACGAGGCCGGACTGCGGTGCGTAAATCTTGGTCGCCGCGAGCTGCTCCTTGTCGCGCTCCAGCTTCGCCTCGTTCAAAGCCAGCGTGCGCTTCTGTGATTGCACATCAGCCAAAAATTGAGCCAGCTTGCGTTCGTCCTGGAGCTTGGTGCGCTCATAACTTTCGCGAGCTTCCTGAAGCGCGGCTTCCAGGGTGCGTTTGCGTTTCGGAATATCAAAAGTCTCCACCATGGCGAGAGCTTTTTGCGATTGCTCCAGCTTGAGCTTGGTCTGGTTGACCGTGAGGCGGTCCTTGTCGAGATTGCCCTTCGTTTCGAAACCATTGGTGTAAAGGCGTTCGCTCCATTCAAAGCGTTCAATGGCGACCTGCAGCGTTTCCAGAACATTGGTGATTTCAATCTGGGCGTCGCGGCGAAGTTGCTGCTCCTCGCCTTTCAAAAACTTGTCCAGGTCCGATTCGGCAAATTCCAGTTTGAGTTTGGCGGCGGCTATTTCGCTGTCGACGATGCTGTTCTGAATGTCCAATTGTTGCTCGGCCTGAAGTAAAAGAAACTTGGAGCGCTCAACATTGATCTGCTGCTGGTTGACTTCATCTTCGCTCGCGGAAGCATCCAATTCAGCCACCAGCTCGCCTTTCTTGACGTAACTGCCTTCGGGCACAATAAAGATCAGGCGCGCGGTGCCTTCCACTTCGCTGCGGACCACGACTTCGTTAACGGCTTCCAACGTGCCGCCTTCGACGACGGACACCAGAAAATCTCCTCGCGTGACCTGATACGAGCTGTAGGCCTGGGCCGGTTTGCCTCGCCCGATGAACGCCATGACCAATCCAGCCAGACACGCGAAGGCGATGAAGGCGGAGAAAATCGGCCGGGCTTTGATTCGGCGCAGGGCCGAGTGACGAACGCTTTGCAGATTCATAATAAATCCATTTCCTGATCAATTACGGAATGATTCCTCCGGCGGCAACACCGCCTGCGCCTGATCCCGTGGAGGACTCGCGGTGGTTCCCGGTGGCAGGAAGGCCGTGAGGTGATCCCGCAGCCAGAACTGCGGCACGTCGCTGTTGAGCGCGCCGATGTCCAGCATCAGCCGTAACCGCGCTTCCTGATAGGACAACAACGCGCCGGTGACCGCGGTTTGCGCACTGATCTGCGCGTCTTGCGCCTCAATCAAGTTGCGAACTTCCGATCGGCCCGCCTCAAGCAAGAGCGTGGCGCTCAGGACACGGCGATCTGCCAGGATGAGCGCATTTTTCTGAATCTCATAATTCTGCCGGCGCTGTTCGATCGTTCGAATCCCGTTTTCAATGCTGACCTTCAGCGCATCCAGTTGCCCGGTGAACGTGCGGAGACTGGCTTCAAAATCGATCAGCGCGGCGCGATAGGCGTTACCGCGCGGCAGGCGATCCAAGGGAAGATCCAGTTGCAAGGCCACATTGGCGGTCGCGTCCTGCGGGTCGAACTTGGTGTAATCCGTTCCTTGCGTCGCCAGCGAACCGGAGGCGAACAGGTTCAGACCTGGCTTGAGCCGATCGGCTGCAAGGCGCGCCCGGCGCTTGCTGTCCTCAAATTGGTCGATGTCATTCAACATCTGCAATTGCCGTTGCAAGGCGAGATCATACGCGACATCCGAATCCAGCGGCGCCGGAACCAGGCCCGTTTTCTCCACGTCATCCAGCGCGCGATCGTCAAGATACAGTTTATAGTCCACCGGCAGTCCGAGCGTGATCTTGAACTGATCCAGTGACGTGCGATAGCGGGCGACGGCGTCCACGTAGTTGTTCTTGGCCGTCAGTTCCGCCTGGCGCGCCTGGTCCACATCCGCAAGCCGCTCGCGATCCACAGCCCTTGCCTCGAGGCGTTTGGTGGACTGCACGCGGCCAAGGTAATTCGTGTAGCGGTTGCGAATCGTGTCCTTCTGTTGCAGCAATCCGAAATAGTCGTTCACGATTCGCAGCGCGAATTGATCCTGATACAGGCTGAAGCTGCGCACGCCATATACGAGATTACGTTCTGCCTGGGTTAGCCGCTCGATGTCCGGGTTATTCCGGCCAAACCCGCGCAACAGCGGCTGCACCAAGCCGGCGGAAACCTGAGAAAACGAGAGTTCCGGCCGACCCGAGTAATACAACATGATGCTGTTCAATGCCCGCACCGTAAGCCGGCCGCCGGTTTTGAAGAGGTGGCTGGCGGCCAACGCGGTTTCGGTGCTGACTGAACTAGAAGCATGACCGCCGCTTTCGAGGTCCCACTCAG
>JBQCEJ010000570.1:0-6551 GCA_051960355.1 Verrucomicrobiota bacterium
CATGCGTTGCCCAATCATCATGACTGCTCTTACCATCGGGTCAATGGACATCTGAAAAGGCGCTTCGGCAAAATCGGCCTGGGTTCGGTGTTGAATGTTTCGGAGCCGCCCGCTTAAACTCCGCGCCTATGAATTCAACGACCACTAAACCAACTGTGGGCATTTTGATGGGCAGCGATTCAGACTGGCCGATCATGAAAGCCGCGGCCGATGTCTGCGCCGATTTTCAGGTCGGTTGTGAAGCGAAGGTCATTTCCGCTCACCGCACGCCTCGCGATCTCGAGCAATACGTCAGCACCGCTTTCGAATGCGGCCTTCGAGTCATCATCGCCGGTGCCGGCGGCGCAGCGCATTTGCCCGGCGTGAGCGCGGCATTCACCACGCTTCCGGTTATTGGCGTTCCGATTCAAGGCAAAGCCTTGGACGGCATGGATTCATTGCTGTCCATTGTGCAGATGCCGCCTGGAGTTCCCGTTGCCACGGTGGGTGTGAACGCGGCGAAAAACGCGGGCCTGCTGGCGATGCAAATCCTTGCCACGTCTGACACCCGTCTTCAAAAAGCGTACGTTGATTACAAGGAAAAATTGGCCAACGAGTCGCGAGCGAAGAATCAAACCTTGGCCAATTCACTCAACGGCTAGCTCGCCATCTGGGCAGATTGCATCCATCAGGTCGAATTGCGTCGGATAGCTCGGATTGAAACAGTTCACGAACTGTACCGTTTCGTCCCGGTTGGCCAATTCGACGCCCTCACGCCACAACTTGAGGCGTTTCAGAGGTGTGATGGAGAAAGCATCTGCACGGGAAACGCTCTCCTGAATTGGACCGGCACAGCGCAATGGTGACGACGCATTCCATATCCGCAGCAGTGGCCTTCATCAAGGGATTGCGTTGGCCATTGTATCAATGTGCAAGGAACTTCTGGGCTCTTCCACCTTCACCCCATTTCAATTTCAATGGCGTTCAGGTCTGATTTGGTAATTGGCTTGCAATCCAAGGGCCGGCTTTATTTAATCACGCGACCCGTTCTCATAACATTATGAATAGGTTATCAAAGGAAAATTTACCCACAGTCACTCTCCCATCCCAAAGCATCCATGAGCCTAAAACTGCTGATCAATGCCACGGGATGGCTGCTTTCCTCAGCGCCAAATCAGGCCAGTTGACGTTTCTCTTGAGCTTGGGATTTTTGGCGTTGCTGACAGTCTGCATTCCTCTGTCAGGCTGCAGCACCAGTTCCAGTCAATTCCAGGATATCTCACTTTCCAAGACCAATTCCGCCGAACCCTTGCTGTTGCGCGAAGGTGACACTGTAAAAATTGAATTTCCCGGAGCGCCCAATCTGAACACGCGCGAGCAAATCAAGCGCGACGGCAAAATCGCGCTGCTGGTGGGCGAAGTCACTGCCGCTGGGAAGACCCTGCCCGAGCTCCAGAAGGAAATTGCTGATCTCTACGCCCCACAGCTGGTTACGAAAGTCGTAATCGTGAGCCTGGAATCCTCGGTGTTTCCATATTACGTGACAGGCGCTGTCTCAAAACCGGGCCGTCTCAACAGTGACCGCCCCCTCACCGCGTTGGAAGGCATCATGGAAGCCGGCGTGGACTTGACGAAGGCGAATCTCAAATCGGTCCGAGTGACTCGCAGCCTCAATGGAAAAACCTCCGTTTACATGCTCGATCTGGATCGTGTGTTGAAAGGTAAAGACCCAAAGGGCAAACCCTTTTATCTGGTGCCTTCGGATATTGTTTACGTGCCCGAAAAATTTCAGTGGTTCTGAGAGCCAGACCAGAGTTCCCCCGGGGGGCTTCGTAGGGCTCGTCCCGGTCTTCGCGTCCGGAGAGTTTGTCAGTCCAGGCGGGTTATTCACTAATGACAATACGGCTGGAGCTGTATACGTATTAGGCCAGTGAAATTCAAAGACCAAAGAATATCGTCACCGTCCATATGGGACTGCTGTGTCGCTTTGGGCGTAGGAGGCTGTCGCCGAGCGACAGGAACCCAGGTGTTGCCGTAGCAGTCTGCGTTTGTTTGCCGCACATTTGGAATGAACACACAGTTGGAACCAGCTTGGTATTGTGCCAGGACAAAGCCGAAGCATGAGCACATTGCGGCGGCGAATCTGCACAAGCACCTTGGGCTCGAAGTTTTCAATCCGCGTTTGCGGTTGGAACGAGCGACGCGACGCGGCCTGGTCCGGTCGGTGGAACCGCTGTTCCCCTGCTACATTTTTGTGCGGTGTCTGAACAGTCACTGGAACGATATCCGTTATGTGACCGGGGTCAGCAGTCTGGTTCACTTTGGGCAAATCATTCCGGTGGTGCCCGAAATCGTGATTGGCGAACTGCGGCAGTGTTTTGAAACCGAAGAACCGCTCCTGGTGGAGGATCGTTTGACCGCCGGCGCGGAGGTTACGGTGGTGGAAGGAGCCTTTCGAGGTATTCAGGCCATTGTACTCAAAACCCTTCCAGCCAAGCAGCGGGTCCAAATCCTGCTGGATATTCTCGGACGGCCCACTGTAGTCGAAGTAGAGCGGTGTTCGGTGACGTTGGACAGTCCCAATCTGGCGGCTTCAATGCCGTCATTGGCATCAAAGAAATGATCAACTCAGGCGGTTGCACGCCGGGTTGGATCGACGGGATGGAAATGAATTCCGGGCAAGAGAAACTTTGTAAGTTGGCAGCGTCTGCCAACAAGTGCGGAGCCTGTACCGATCGTTGCATGCCTGTGGCTATTTGAAAGTGAAATAGATTTATGACAAAACAAATCAATGTTGGGGTGGTCGGCTGCGGCTATTGGGGCCCGAACTTGATCCGCAATTTCCGAGCGCTCTCAGCCTGTCATCTGAAAGTCATGTGCGATGTCAGCGAAGAGCGGCTCCGTCATTTGGGCAGTTTGTATCCGGAAGTCGCGCGGGAAACCGATTATAATCAGCTCCTGAAGGATCCCACGCTCCACGCCATAGTGATTGCCACATCGGTGAAATTTCACTACCCGATGGCCAAAGCCAGTTTGCTGGCCGGCAAACACACATTCATCGAGAAGCCGATGGCTTCGTCTGCCGAGCAATGCGAAGAGCTGGTGAGCATCGCCGAATCCAAAGGACTCGTCCTGATGGTCGGCCACACCTTCCATTATTCCCCGGCTGTTCGAAAAATCAAGCAGGTCGTTGATTCAGGCGATCTCGGCGAGATCCGTTATATCTCCGCACGGCGGTTGAACCTCGGTCTGTTTCAAAAGGACATTAACGTCGCCTGGGATCTCGCGCCCCATGACCTCTCGATCATTCTCCATATCATGGATGAGTCACCGGCGATCGTGAACTGCCGCGGCAGTGCGCACGTGACCCCCGGCATTGAGGACGTGACCACCATGTGCCTCAGTTTTCGTCACAATCGCTCGGCCATTGTGCAAAGCAGCTGGCTCGATCCCCGGAAGACCCGGGAAATGACCATCGTCGGCAGCAAACGGATGATCGTTTACGACGACGTGGCGCAAATTGAAAAGCTGAAAATCTACGACGTTCGCGTGGAACGTCCGCCGCATTACGATACGTTCGGCGAGTTCCATTACGCCTACCACTATGGCGACATGTATGTCCCCTACATCAAACAAGAAGAGCCATTGAAATCCGAGTGCCAGCATTTTCTGGACTGCATCAAGGACGGCCTGACGCCGCTCACCAATGGCCGCCGGGGTTTGGAACTGGTCCGCATTCTTGAAGCCTCCACCCTGTCCCTAAAACAGGATGGAGCACCCGTCGCCATGAGCATTCATCCAAACGGGCACGCCAAGCCGAATGTTTCATTGCAGGCCAAAACGCAAGCTATCAGCGCCTAGTCTGGGCCAATCACTCTGGAAACCGGGAGCACCTCGGTTCCTGTCCCAAGCGAAACTGAGTTCCGGTGAATGCCGTTCACTCCTTGGTGGTTGGTCAGGAAAATCCATTGGCTCAGAAACATTGGAATGCGCGCCTTTCGTCTCTTTCCAAGCCAGGTTTTTTCCACAGCCGTGAATGGGCAAGCGTACTTCATCATTCGTACGGATTCACACCGATTTATTTCACTGCATCCCGGGGCACTGAATTGACATCGCTTTTGCCCATGATGGAAGTGAACAGCTGTCTCACCGGGAGGCGCGGCGTGTCCTTGCCTTTCACCGACTACTGCGAACCGTCCGCGGATTCCGAAACCACGTTGGGCGAAGTTCTTCAGGAAGTGGCAAGTTGTGCCCGGCGCCGGGGTTGGAACTACATCGAGAGCCGTGGAAGCGCCGGTCTGGCGACGCTGTTTCCAGACGCACACCCTTCATTGGGCTTCTACACGCACGAACTGGATCTCAGGCCGGGTGCGGAGACGATTTTTCAGACCTTCGAAAATTCCTTTCGCCGTGCGATTCGAAAAGCAGAAAAATCCGGAGTCACTGTGGAGTTCTCCTCCAATCCCGGCGCGGTTCGCGATTACTACACCTTGCATTGTCAAACCCGCCGGCAACATGGGCTGCCGCCACAACCCTTCCGTTTCTTTCAGAATATTCAGAAGTACGTTCTAGGCCGAAACATGGGCACCGTAGCGTCCGCTCGATTCGAAGGGCGCACCGTGGCTTCGGCCATCTTTTTCAATTTTGGAACAGAAGCGATCTACAAGTTCGGCGCATCCGACAAGGCGTTCCAGTCAATGCGGGCCAATAATCTGATCATGTGGGCGGCCATCCAGTGGTGCATCCAGCAAGGCGCGCACATGCTGCAATTTGGACGAACCTCGCTCAGCAACGAAGGACTCCGTCGCTTCAAGCTCGGGTGGGGAAGCAAAGAAGCCCGGCTGGACTATTACAAATACGATTTTCGCAAACAGGCATTCGTGACTGATGACGACAACACCATTGGCTGGCATACGCGCGCTTTCCAGAGTTTGCCGATTTTTCTCAGTCGTTTGGCCGGAGCGGCGTTGTACAAGCACATCGCCTGACGCATCTGCGCCTGACAATACACGTGACTTCAGAAGAACCCGCCAGCAACATGATTCGTATCAATCCCCATTATGAGTGAGAGGCGGCAACTGCCCCCGAGTTCGGGGCTCAATTTAAACGACGTTTACCATGTGCTATTCAGGCACAAATGGAAGATCCTGACCATTTGGAGTCTCGGAGCGATCGTCGCGGCATTTCTTTGGTTCAAAACTCCGCCGGCGTATAAGTCCGAGGCGAAGCTCTTGATCAGCTACATCGTTGACAACAAAACCCCTCTCAATCCGGTGGCGGGCGACAACGTCACCGTTCCCAACAAAGGGAACGAGGGGGTGGTCAACGCCGAAGTGGAAATTCTTAAAAGCTACGATCTGGCACTGAAGGTTGCCGACCGCATTGGGCCAGATAAGGTCCTGGCCAAGGTCAACGGCGGATCAAGCCGGGAGCAGGCTGCAGGCGTGATTAACCAAGGGTTGGTCGTAGATGCACCACGCGACGGTGGCGGCGTCATCCTGCTTTCACTGCTGCACCCGGACCCGGTCGTGGTCCGTGTGATTTTGGAACAGATCATTGACAGCTATCAAACCATGCACGGCAACATCCATCAGGGGCCGGGCACTTCCGACGATTTCCTCACGCAACAGCGGGACCAAAGCCGTTTCCTGATGACGGAGACCGAAAAGGAACTGGCCAAAATAAAAGCAACGGTTGACGTCGATTCATTGCCGGAGACAAAAAAAGAACAAGCCGAAAGAATGTCCCGGATTCGCATGGACATCTACCAGGCCGAATCCGAACGGGTGGAACATCTGGCCATTCTCACACAACTAACCAATCGTGTTGCCGCTGCCCGATCCCAAACCAATGCTGCGCCGGTCAATGTCAAACCCGTCGTCCCGTTGGACATCGCGGAAACCTACCGACGATTGTGCGCCAAGCGCGACAATCTGGACCGACAAATCCAGAATCTAGAAGCCGCTTTTACCGAAGACAGCCTGCTCGTAAAGGGAGTTCGTGAAAGCCACGAGAAAATCACAGCCGAAAAAGAAGCTCTGGAACAGCAATATCCCGAACTGCTCGTCGGCTCACCCGGCCAATCCGGCCAATCCGGCGGCGGAATCCAGGCCGACATCAATACCGAAACCATGCGGATCAACGCCCTTGACGCCAAGATCGCTCTGTTGAATTCGA
Organism: Verrucomicrobiota bacterium; assembly: GCA_051960355.1. GTDB lineage: Bacteria > Verrucomicrobiota > Verrucomicrobiia > Limisphaerales > DASXHY01 > DASXHY01. Next base: position 6,157 of record JBQCEJ010000570.1, read on the forward strand.
AGATGACCGAACTCAAAGAGGAAATTGCCAAGGTAAGCACCGTCGAAGGCAAGATTCTGGAACTGGAAGGAAACCGCCAACGCTACCTCCAGAATTTTCAGTATTTTTCCACACGGTTGGAACGCGCCGCATTCGATGAAGCGCTCGGGCCAGGCAAGATTTCGGACATCAACGCAATTCAAGCGCCCACACCGCCGATCCGAGACATGGGCAAGCTCATGAAAAAGGTGTTGGTTGTAATCGCTGGAGCGTTCGGCGGCGGGATCGCCCTGGCGTTCGCATTGGAATTGTATGTGGACCGCTCCTTTAAGCGCGCGGTGGAAGTCGAAAGTCGCGTCAACGCCCCATTATTTCTTTCGATTCCCCGAACCAGACGTCACGGCAATCTCTTGTCC
>JBQCEJ010000571.1:0-3665 GCA_051960355.1 Verrucomicrobiota bacterium
TGAAGTAATTGCCCGGCCCCACGGAGACCAGCAACAGGTCACTAGCTCATCGGCGGTTGAAAATCCTTTCAACCGCATGGATCAGATCCACGCGTTTCAACGCTTCTGGAAATCAGCCTTGATCGCGTCCACGAATGCCTGATTAATGCGCATCGAGCCATCGTGGCCTTTCAGCGGTTCATTGATGATCTGTTTTTTTCCGGGCAACGCATTAAAAGCCGCGTAAGAACTGCTCGGCGGACAGACGGTGTCAATGAAGCCAACGCCAAAACAGGCATCGGCTTTGACTCGCGTGGCGAAGTTCATGCAATCGAAGTAACGGGCTTGCTGCAAGATATTCGGATCAAGCTGGCCATCGCGCATCGGAACAATATGCGGCCAACCCGAAGGCCGACCAACCACCGGACCGGAATGATCGCATAACGCTGGAATGCTCGCGCAAATCAGGGTCACGCGGGAATCCAATCCGCCTGCGGCAATCGCCTGACCGCCGCCCTGGCTGCCGCCAATCACGATGAGATGTTTGCCATCCCACTCCGGTTGGCTCGTAAGAAAATCCAGGGCGCGAATCTCCCGCAAGAACATGCCCAGGAAATAACATTTCTCGCGATCTTCCCGACCTTGAAGCTGGTAATCGCGCAGTTCGCCCAGGTAAATCTCCTGGTAGAATTCATCCGGTTTGCCGTTAGGCAGGCCGTGGGCATTGATGTCCATGGCAATCGCGCCGTAACCCGCATTGCGAACCGCTTCCCCGAGAATCGAACTGCGCACACCGGCGCCCTGCACTGAAAGAATTGCCGGCAGACTGCCCGGCGCGGCGCCGATCGGGCGCGCGAAATAGCCGGACACGGGGCGGCCCGTGTGGCAGTTGACCTGCACGTCAAAGCACTCCAGATTTTTTGCCGGCGACGGGATGTTCGTAATCACCGGCTGCATCGGAACGGCGCGCAACTGCGCTTTGTGATTTTCCCAGAACGCATCGAAGTCGTCCGGCACGGGGAGGCTCGGCTTGAGTTTCCTTGGCTCGTAACCCGCCGCGGCCACCGCTTTCAGCGCTTCGGACCCGGCGTTGGTATAAGTGATTCGGCAACTTAGGAAACCGGGTTCCTTCAGCGTGCTTTCAATGACACCAAGTCCATTCGTGAGCATGAGCACGCCATCCTGCACCGGCGGCATGCCATCGTGATCCAGGCGAAAGTTCACGGTCGCGGCATCCACCACCGCATTGCTCGCGGTCAGGCTGACACGAAAGCGAACTTTTTCGCCGCACGAATAGAGCGCGTTGGGACGATCCGTGACGACGAACAATTTATAAGCAGGCTCCGGCGCGGCGCCGACAGCGGAGTTAATCCAGAGCGAACAGCCGATCAGGATAGCGAACGTTTGTTTCATGCAATGTTTGTTTAACAGGTCCGGTGGTCGCGGTGCGACACGTTACTGGGATTTCAGCCGGAAGAAGCCATTGCTGATGGCCGGCTCGCTGTAGTTATTCGACAACACACCCGTCACAGGCTGCCAATCTCCCGTCAGGCCGGCCCGCCGCTCAAGGATGAAGTTTGCGTAATCCGAAGGCCAGGTGATCTCCACCGTATTGCTCACCGGTTTTATCATCAGCATCGGAGGCAACGTGACCACCGCTGCGCCACCGGCGTTTTGCACGACCAGATAGAGCTCGCCCCAGGTGATCCACAGCGACGCGCCGGTGCCGGAGGCCAATCCGCCAGCTGCGACACTGACTGCAGGAGGCGTCCCGGCGACAGTTCCACCGGTGGCCTTGGAAATGATTTTGTAGCTGCCTGCGGCCAGGGCAGAACCGGTGTTGTCGATTTCAAACGTTGTGCTGGACGACAGCGTGAGCGTGCCACTGCCGATACTCAACGACGGCGTGCCGGAAACGTAGGAAACCGAAACCGTTCCGGAACCGGTGTTCACGTCGCCTTTCAGGCTGCCGGTCGAAGATGCGTTGTTCGACAGCGTTTGGCTCGCGCCGAGAGTGAAGGTGGAGTTCAAGCCCGAGACATCCAGGGTGGCTCCGTTGGTGATGCTGATCAGCGAGGTATTTGGAAGGTCACCAATGCCGCTCAAGGCCAGCGTGCCGTCATTAACAACTGTGGATCCAGTGTAGGTGTTGGTGCCCGACAACGTCCACCGGCCCGCGCCCACTTTCCGGATCGAAGTCGGCGTGGTACCGGAGCCGCCGTTCAGAATACGTCCTGCCCAAGTTGAGTTATTACCCAAAGCCCCGATCTGATACGTCACCGTACCGTTCTGATCACCACCGCCCAGCGCGGCATTTTTGTTGGTGGTGATGAGATCGCCCACAATCGTCGTTCCATTGTAGCCATAGGCGTCAAAGGAAGCTCCGGACTGCATGTTCAGCACCAGGTTGTCGCCATCGAATCTCAACACGCGCAGCCGCGCGGGTGCCGCGTAGTTGATCGTTCCGCTAAAGTTGGACAGGGAACCCACCATGTCCACATAACTACTGATCGAGCTGGTGATATCAATCGTCACGTTGGTGCCCGTGATCGGGCCACGCGCAAACAGGGCTTTCGACCCGAGTTTCCAGACCTGGTCCGCAGCCACGATCAATGTGTTTGAGAAAGCGAAATTATTTCCGCTCAATGCAATGCCGCCCTCGCCCAGAGTCAGGCTGTTGCCAGCAAGAATCTGCGGCGTCGCTCCCGGATTATAAACTTTCAAGCCATACCACGAGGCGTTGGCACCCAAGCTGACCGCGCTGGAGCCAGAACCGTTAGTCCAAGCGGCGTACTGGCTGGCTCCCGGCACAACACCGCCCTGCCAGCTGCTGCCGAGGTTGAGGTTGTTCGCATTGTTCGCTTTCAGAATCTCGGGAACCGCCGGCGTGGCGCTGGCCTGGGCGGAATTGGCGCTTTCACCACCGGCATTCACCGCAGAGACGACATAATAAAAAGTCGTGTCGTTCACCACGGCGCTGTCCGTGTAGCTGGTGGCAGTCGGACTCGAGAGCACGGTATAAGGTCCGCCGTTGGCGGTTGCGCGCTTGAGTTGGTAGCTCGTGGCGCCGGAGGAAGCATTCCAATCGAGGAACACAACCGCGTTGCTGCCGGTGGCCGTGAACCCACCCGGAGCCAGCGGCGGGGCAACGGTGGTGGCGCTGTCCTGAGCCGAGTTGGTGCTTTCGCCGCCGGCATTCACAGCCGATACGACGTAGTAATAGGTCGTGCCGTTGACCAAGCCGCTGTCGGTGTAACTCGTGCCGACCGGGCTGCCGACCACGGTGTAAGGCCCGCCACTGACGGTCGCGCGTTTGACCTTGTAACTCGTCGCGCCAGAAGAGGCGTTCCATGTCAACCGGACCACCGCATTGCTGCCGGTTGCCGATAAGCCAGTGGGCGTATTCGGCAGTGAAACCAGGTAGAGTTCGCCGCTGATGACGCCCAATCCCCAACTCGTGCCTGCGGCCACGCCGCCGCCAGTGATCACCACGGACGGCATTGTGCCATTGACCGCACCGCCCGTGCCTTTGGAGATGATTTTGTAACTGCCAGCGGCCAGCGCCGAGCCGGTGTTGTTGATATTGAACACCGTGCTGGACGATAGCGTGAGCGTGCCATTGCCAATACTGAACGCTGGCGTTCCGGAAACGTAGGAAATCGAGACCGTCCCCGAACTGGTTTGCA
>JBQCEJ010000572.1:0-3663 GCA_051960355.1 Verrucomicrobiota bacterium
GTTCGCAGCCGTGGCATCAAACCCCAGGCCGTTGTCTTCGACCGTGATTTGCACCCAGTCATCCGACCATTTAAACCGCAGCCAGACTTCCGTCGCGCGGGCATGGCGAACAATGTTGTTCAAGGTCTCCTTCACTGCCACGAAGAGATCGTGACGACATTCCGGCGAGAGCGGAATGGCGGGCAGGTTGCGCTGCACATCCAATCGCAAAGCGATGCCGGCGGCCCGGAGAAACTCCCTGGCACTGCCGGACAGATAATCCGCCAGCGATGCCACCGAATCGTGCTTTGGATTGACCGCCCAGACGATTTCATCGAGCACCCGGACGATGCGATCCGCTTTGCGCCGGATGAGATCGGATTTTTCGTGTGCATCCGGCGCACCGTTTCCCTTCGGCCTCAGCGTGGCGGCGAGCATGTTGATTTCAGTGAGACTGCCGCCGAGGTCATCGTGCAAATCCTTGGCGATGCGCGAACGTTCCCGCTCAACGGCGCGATGGCGTTCGAGCCGTTCCAGGCGGAGTTGGTGACGGCGGCGCATGGCCAGCAATACCACGGCGGCCATCGTGCCAATGCCGCCCGCCCAGCACAGCGGCACAAACCAGGAACGCTCCCAAAGGTGGGGCGGCACCGTCACGGCCACGCTGGCGCCGGTGGTGTTCCACACGCCGTCCTCGTTGCAAGCGATGACCTCGAAAGTGTAATGCCCCGGCGGCACCCGGGCGTAAGTCGCCTCGCGTTGATTGCCGGAATCCACCCATTCTTTTTCGGCCGGTTCCAGACGGTGTTTGAACCGCACCCGATGCGCCGCGCGCAGGCACGGGGCATTGAACAAAAATTGCAGCCGGCGCTGGCCCAGCGGCAGTGCCAGCGTGCGATTTTTGCTCGGAGTGGGAAACGCATTGTCGTCGGTCTTGATGTGTTCGATCCAGACGGAAAGCGGCTGGGAATTGATCTTGATGTCGGACGGCGAAACGATGGCGACGCCCCGGCGGGTGGCAAACCACAATTGATCGCCCGTGGTTCGGCAGACGGAAGGCTGGTTGCCAGCGGAGCATTCGCTGGTTTCCAGTCCGTCGGACATGTCCAGCAGGAGGCCTTGAATGTGGTTTTGCCGGCCGCTGGCGCATAGGTTCAATTCGGCCAGCGTCACGGCGCAAATGCCTCCATAAGTGCCGAGCCAAAGCCGTTGCTGGTCATCTTCAATCAGGCTGCAAACGGTGCCGGAAGGCAGGCCGTGATGCGCGGTAATCGCGCTGAACCGGCCGTCGCGATAGCGCAGCAAGCCCGCGCCGTCCGTGCCAATCCACAAGCTGCCGTCGGACGTGCGGCAGAGCGAAAGAAGATTTTCACTGGTCAGTCCGTCCGCCGCCCGCAGCACCTCAATGGAATTCGGCTGCCAATGCCACAGGCCCGTGGCGAATCCACCGAACCAAACACCGCCGGCGCCATCGTCGGCCGCGCAACAGACGCCGGGGGCGACCTTGATCCTGAGGTCTGGCGCGACATTGCCGCCGTGAAAACGTTCCACGCCATCGTCTGTGGTCGTCCAAACGTCGCCGTTGGCCTGCACGAACAAAAGGCCGCGGCCGGAAACGCGCTGCGCTGCGGCTTTTGTATTCCAATTGGTGCCGTCCAGGCAGAAAAGACCGCTGCTCAACGAATCCGCCCAGAGCCGACCGGCGTGATCTGTGCAGATGTAGGAATAAATTTGCAGTTTCAACCCCGGGAAATCCGGTGTCTGCCGCCACGATGCTCCGTCGAAGTGAAACAAACCCGCGCCTTCGGTGGCCACCCACGCGCCGCCAGCCGGGTGGGCGGTCAGGCTTTGAATGTGCTTGGTCAGAGCTTCGCCGGGCGGCGTCGCCATTTGCACACGCTTCGGCCAAAGGGCGGCCAGGCCGGCATCACCCATGCCCACCCACAACGTGCCATTGCGGTCGGCGAACAGGACTGAAATCCAATTGCTGCGCAGCCCATGTTGATTGTCGAATTCCTGATGGGCCTGGTCGGGTCCGACCAACCCGAGCCCTTCGCGAAATGAACCGGCCGCCACAGTTTCCCCCCATTCGCAGGTGATGGCGAAAATGGGCGCGCCCCACTTCACCTCTCCCCGGTCTTCCACTTTTCGGCCCGCTTGCCAGCGGCACAAGCGACCCGCGTTAAGCGCCCAATAACCGCCCGCCCGGCTGGGTACCAATCGTCGGCCGTCGGAAGCAACCGGCGGCGCGTCCGGGTCCGGTTTAAAGTCATTGGTGTTCACAATGAAACTGCGCCCCTCCAGGGTGATCACGCGCAATTGATGATCGGGGACGGAGGCATCCAGGCGCAACAGCCATCCCTGACCGGCGAGTTTGTCGTATTCAAACATCGGACCGCTGGCTGGCATCACGATCAATTTATCACCGGCATTCAGGAGCCAGATATTACCGTCCGCATCCTCGCCAATCTGCCGGATGGGAATGTGTTGGAGCGCCGGCGGTAGCGTCAGGGTGCGGATCCCGTGATCCGCCATCACGCTGATCAGCCCGCTGTCGTGCCCAATCCAAAGTCGTCCGCGGCGATCACAGTACAGAGCGTTGATGAGATTGTCCGACAACTCCGGCGTATTGCCGATGTTGAACAATTCAAACTGGCTGCCGTCGAAGCGGGCCAGGCCGGCGAACGTGCCCAGCCAAAGATAACCATCAGGGCTCTGCGCAATCGCACGAATGGCATCCACGGGCAGACCCTGGGCCGTGTCCCAAGTGCGCACGACATAATCACTGGCCCGACTGGTTGGCGGATGTGCCCCGCACAGGGCCAGCACGGTCAGCAGGAACAGCAGTCGGTGCCATTGGGTGGAGAAGTGCGGCATGATTCCGTCGTCTTACACTACCGCTCTCAGCAGTCAAGTCCGTGACCCCAGACTCGGACATTTGGCGAAGAGATCATTCCGGCCTGCTTGGCCGCGAGTTAGTTTCACCCGTTCGGGGGAATGATTCCAGCCACCGACCGTTGCAGAATGTGCCATATGCGAGATGCTTCACCGCCCCAGTGTCGCCCGGGTACAATTTCCCGTGGCAGTCATGTGCCGCGGCGTCGTCTCGCCCACGAGCGGCGCCAAAACCTGGTTCTGCTTTTCTTGTTCCTGATGGCGATGACGGTTTTGCCAGCGCGCTCCGCCGCACTGTTGGATTTGCCGACGGACGTCAGCTTGTTTTCTGCCGGGACGCCGGGCGGGCAGTGGCTGCAAGTGCGCGCGACGAATTCGTTCAGCAGCCGCGATTTCGACGTCGGCTCGGTTCCCGACGTCACGGCTTTTCTGGCCAATAGCCGGTTGGAAAGTTCCTGCTGGATGGAGCCCTGCACCGGCACGTCGCTGGTCGGGTTGCCGGCTGAAACACAGTTTCTTCTAGTGCGGCAGGGAGCGGATCAGTATCTCGCGATCGTGCCACTGCTGGACGGGGCTTTTCGATGCAGTTTGCGGGGCGACACCGCCGGGCGGATCTGGGTGCGCGCTGAAAGCGGCGACAGCACCACGGTCACCAACACTCTGACCGCGCTTTATTTGCAAACCGGTCGCGATCCCTACGCTTTGGTTAATTCTGCCGCCACGCAGGTCTGGAAGAAAATGCACCGCGGCCAAATCTTGACCGCGCCGCAAATGCCGGAGTTCGCGCAT
>JBQCEJ010000573.1:0-4226 GCA_051960355.1 Verrucomicrobiota bacterium
CCGGCTGCCAAACGACTCCACCCGATTACACCAACTTCCGCCAGCATCACCCGCGATCCATCCTCGTGTTGCCTCCACTCAATGAAAGCGTCGCGGTGGAAGCCACCTACGGTTACCTTTCGACCGTCACCATGCCGCTGGCGGAAATGGGTTATTACGTGTATCCCGTCGCCGTCGTGGACCAATTCCTAAAGGAGAATGGAATGCCTACGGCGGGCGAAATGCATCAGGCGCCGCTCTCCAAAATCTGCGAAGTCATCGGTGCGGATGCCGTGCTCTACATCACCGTCGAACAATACGGCTCCAAGTATCAGGTCATCAACAGCGCCACCATCGTGCGGGCCAGAGCCAAGCTGGTGGATACCAAAACGGGACTCACCTTGTGGGAAGGCGTTGGAGGCGCACAACAATCTTCCGGCGGCTCAGGGAATATCATTGCGGATCTCATTTCCGCCGCCATCACCCAGGCGATCAACTCCGCGACCGATCACGCGCACGACATCTGCCCGCTTGCCAATGCCAACCTTCTGACCGTGAAGAACCGCGGCCTTCTCTACGGCCCTAGGAGTGTTAAATACCAAACCGAAGCCACCGCGGGACATTAGGTGACGCGAGACTGCCGACCCATGAAGTTCAATATCTCAGCGAATCCGCTGCTCACGTAACTGTTAGCCAGCCAGGCGTATGACTGATCCTCAGCCAGTCCGCAAGAACCCCTTGAGATTCGTGGTTTGGACGATACTGGCGGCGCTGTTCGTATTCTATATTTTCCCGCGGCTTCTCATGGCTTGGCCGCCCGATTGGATCGAGCGGCGCACACAACGACGATTGATTTTGGAGAGGATTGAGTCAGTGGGAGGTTGGAATGCACTCAAGCGTGAGTGCATGACTCTCGTAGGGCAGCACACAAATGAGCCATTCGAGTGGTTTCGTTACGGCGATACCAATGCACTTCCCCCAACGCTTGCCGCGTTGAAACCAATGGAGATCAGATTCTACCCGCCCGGCATTTTTCGAGGCTCGCAGCAGGATACGAGCGTTCCGGTTGTACACATCAGGATTTTTGGGATGCCCTCCACTGGCGGCAATGCAAGTCCCTACCTTGGTCTTGAGGTCGTCTGTAGCACGAATACTGGTGCGTATGAGCCGAGACGCGGCTACAGTGGCGGCGTGCCGGGCAACCGGCATTCGACATTCAGAAAGGTGGCGGAGAATGTTTTCGAGATTTACTGAGACGGCGGTGGCTAACACAGAAGGGTGTGTTGCTGCGAAGCGCAGCGGAGCCAGCAAACACGCCACTGGTTGAACAAGCCCCGTGAAAACCTTCGGTCGTTACCGCCAATTGTATATGTCGCAAAACTCGAATTCTTTGATTCGTCCGGTGTGTTTGGGGGCAACAGTTAATAACGGTATTCCTCTGACCTACAAAACCTGATTGCCAAGGGAGAAAAGCCTAATTAGTGCCGACCCATGAAGGTCAATATCCCGGCGATTCTGCTGCTCATATGAGCTAACAAGTCCTATGAAGCATCGAAGACGAAGCAACGGGTTGGAGACCTTTCTTGAGCATTGGGGATTCGTAATCGTCATCGGCGTTGCTTTTCTCGGGTCGCAGGTTCTCATGTTCTTCATGCGGTTGACCGGCACGCCATGGATTTGGTTTTTGATGGGGAGTTTCACATTGATGATCCTCGGAGGGGGTCTGATTGGCTATGCGAAGCTTCCAGTTTATCGGAGCGGGCGATTCTTCACGTTTGGAGTCAAGTCGGTCCCGGAGCATCTGGCGAGATATTACCGCTGGGGCCGAAGAATATTTCTATTCGGTTTTGTTTTGGGAGTCTGTTTATTGCTTTCGAGGCCACGATGAGGTCTATCAAAACAACAATGATTGCCATCCCAGTTCCGCTGCGCTTCTTGTAGGTCGGTTCGCTCAGCCTCAGCCTTCGCCCACATCGCCACACTTTATGAAAACACTACAGTTCAGAATCGCCGTGACTTGGCTGTGTTTCGCTCTGATTGGAGTATCCTTACTGCTCGGCTTCTCGCATCCCTTGCTCATAGCAGCTTGCTGCTTGGTCGTTTCCACAGTGCGTCGTTTCGTATCGCCTGCATTTCCGCGTTCGCCGCGTTGGTTTGAACGATTGGTTTACATGCTTTTGTTGCCCGTCATTTTCTTTTTCCTCCTTGGACTAGCGTTTGGGTTTGTTGATCCCTGGGCGCGGATTGCTCGTATTGGCCTGTGGATTTGCCTGCCCCTATTACTGATCTTCGCAGCATATGAGGACGCGAAGACTTGGAGATCAGTCGCCGAACGCAATTGAAAGCCCTGCGCCTATTCCTCGGTCTAGCCGTGGCTAATTCTGTTGTTCCTGACTCTCGCCGCCGAGCCTCTGAGCTTGCTTTGAAGGGCCGTTAGCGTCACACAAACGTGGGATGGCGTCGGGCTCATCGGGTCGGCCATTGTATTCACCAGCTCGGGAACCGCTTCTGGCGGGTGCCGCTTTTAACACGCCTCGGATCTGAGGCGTCGAGGCTCCCGGCGAAAGTGAAACGGAAATGGAATTATGCTGAACGGGTTGACGAATCCCAGGCCGCAACAGGCTGGTATCGAGAGGACATTCTTTAAACGCACCAAAAAACTGGGGCGCAGGTTGGCGGCGGGATTGATCTGTCCGGCCTTTTTAACTGTCACACCACTCGTCCACGCCGATCCCGCGCCGGTCCAGGCAAACGGGATTGGGAATCCGCACGAGCCGTTGCTGCTGGCCTCGCGCCCGGACGATTTGACGCTGCTGGATTTCACGGTCCCGCGCGTGACGAATGGCCTGGCCGTGTCCCAGGGTTCCAGCGCGAGCTGGCAGTCTGGCGTGATCACTTTGCGGGGTCCCAAGGACGGCAAAAATCTGAGCTGGGTGATGAAGTCCGGTTCCGCTCCGTGGAACGCAGCGAAGTTTCTCTACGTCACCGCCGACATTTACAACGCCGGTGCGGAAAGTGTCACGCTCGTCAGCCGCGTCGAAGATCCGGACTACGCCGGCTGGCATCATTTTTCGGAAGCGGTCACCCGCCTGCCCGCCGGGCAAACCACTTCGGTGTTGATTTTCCTGAAACGCAAAAACGCGCCCGACGCCGCTCTGAAAGACCTGTTCCCCGGAATGCATGCGTTGCCGGATGGTTATATGCCGATCTGGAGCGGACTCGACCCGGAGCGGATCAGCAAAATCGTCTTCACGGCGGAATGCCCCAAGGCGGCAACGTTGGAATGGCGCAGTTTGCGCGCTACCGGCATTTGCGATTCCAAAATGCTAACGGCACCGGATTTCTTTCCCTTCATCGATCGTTACGGTCAATTCAGTCACGCCGATTGGCCGACCAAAATCCATTCGCCGAACGATTTCGCAACGCAACGGCAAGCCGAGGCGACGAGCTTGCGCGGCGAACCGCGTCCGGAAGCCTGGGATCAATACGGCGGTTTCAAGGACGGACCGAAGCTGTCCGCGAGCGGACATTTTCGCGTGGAGAAATATCAGGGCAAATGGTGGCTGGTCGATCCGGAAGGCCGATTGTTCTGGTCGCACGGCGTCACGGGCGTGGGAGTTGCCTCGAGCACTTCCGTCAAAGGCCGACGCAATTTTTTCAGCGAACTTCCACCCGCCGAACCCGGAGAATCCGGGAGCGTCAGTTTCTATCGCGCCAATCTGAAACTCAAATACGGCAGCGATCTCGATTCGATTCTCCCAGCGCTCACGCATCAACGGCTGCAAAGCTGGGGCTTGAACACGATGGCGAGTTGGTCGGACTCGGAACTGACGCGCCTGGACCAGACGCCTTACACGCGGACGCTTGGCATCGGCGCGCCGAAACTGGCGCCCGGTTTGAAACTGCCCGATCCGTTTGATCCGGCTTTCGCAGCAAATGCCCGTCAGGCCTTTGAAGCGGAGCGCGATTCTTCCGCCAAAGATCCCTGGTGCATCGGCTATTTCATCGCAAACGAACTGGAATGGCGCAGCGGTCCCGATCTCGTGAATGAAGTTCTGACTGCGCCAGCCAAAGGCGCTGGCAAGCAGGCGCTCGTGCGTCAGTTGCAGAAAACCTATCCCAACGTTGCGGGACTGAATGCCGCCTGGCACACGCGCTACGCTTCGTGGGATGCTTTGCTGCAGTCCACCAACAAGGTGAACGCGGCCCCGGCACTCAAGGATTTCACGACGTTCAATGAAGCGCTG
>JBQCEJ010000574.1:0-2754 GCA_051960355.1 Verrucomicrobiota bacterium
CGCCCTCGCCGCCACGGTCTGATCCATTCGCCAGAGTCAAAGCGCGAACCTCATCTCGCAAAGTTAACCCCGGGAACGCTGTCATCACGACAGAATTCCCGGGGAAGTTCCCCAACCCTAAATCGTTTCCCGTTTCAAGGCAGAGTCAGCGGCTCTTTCCCCGTCAATGTCCCCGAACAAACAGTTGGGCTCGGATCGTTTGTGTTCGCATCCCAGGTCCCCAGCCAGAACTGCATTTTGCCATCGAGCGTGGGCGCATTGGTCACGCCTCGGCGCGTCACTGAAACGCGCCGGTCGATGATCACGCTGCCGCGGGAATGATCGCTTTCACTATTGTAGAGATAGGCAAAACGCTTCATCACGGTGCCAGCGCTGTTGGTGTACGATTCCGGAAATGCGAACTTAAACACTTCGCAGCGGAAGAGATTGGGATCACTGGTATTGATGACTTCCAGCGCGTCGCCGACCTCATTGGCGTCGAAGTGCAGGACCAGCGCCAGATTGCTGAGGTCCGTCACGCCAGCGTTGGTGGCGCAGTGCTGGATGAAGGAGTTCTCCGTGACAGTCTCGGTTCTCAGTTTGTTGGAATCGTCTCGACTGGTGGCGGTGCCTTGATAAGCCACGCGCCAGTAAGATTGAGCCAGGCCGGCGAGCGGCAGCAGGCAAAGCCCGAGTAACGTTCCGGCCAGTTTAGAATGAATGCGCATAGAAATTTATTTGAGCTGTTTGCCGGCCTTGAACGTTCCCGAGTTAATCCGAAATCCGTTGGTGCCTTCGGGCACTTCATACCACTGCATTTCCGCCTTCACGACAAAGCGGTTCGTCTGCCCTTTTTTATTCACGACCGTCTGCTGGTCCATGATGGCGGTGCCGCGCGAAAACTCCGAGTGATTCAAATTGTAAACATAGGCAAACCGCTTTTCGATCGTACCCTTGGGCGTGGTGATCGAAGTCGATTCGGGAAAAAATAAGGGGAACGCAGTCGTGACCCATTCCTTGGTTTTCTTATTCACGACTTCAATGGTATCGCCCCGCGAATCGACATCGCGATGGAGCACCAAGATCAGGTTCCTAAAATCGGACGCGCCGACTTTGGCCGCCCAATCGTGGATCAAAGTCTTGTCGGTGATCCGAGTCACCACTTCCTTACCCGATGAATCAAGGGTGCTACTGGTGCCTTTAAAATGCAGTTGATAGAGGTTTTGAGCCTGCGCGCCGAGGCCCAGGGCAAGCGTGGTCAGCAGCACGCCAACCCTCTGCAATGGAAGCATTTGAATTCTCACGCTTTTCATATACGAAAATTCCGGCCGCGATGATTATGGGGTGAGTTCTCCAGAACACGGGAAAATTGACCCGCTTCGGATTTCTCATTTACCCTAGCTTGCATGAAGACCGTTCCTGCTCCGATCCGGCTGCCAGCCGCTTTTCACCGCGTGGTGAAGCGTTGCGCCGCGCGCTTGAGCAGGCAAGTTCTCTGGGTGCGGATCCGTCAGCAGCAGATGCTTCAGTTCGAGGCGGTGAAAGGCACAGGCAAGGCAAACCGCGCTCCGACTTATCAACTGCAAAACAGCTTTGTGATTTCAACGTCGCGCATTGGCATCGGTCAGCAGGCCGGCTCCAACTGCACGCCCTTGGGCCTCCATCGAATCGCCGAAAAAATCGGTGACGGCTGGCCGGCGGGGACGGTTTTCAAAGCACGCCAACCGGTCGGATTCACCTGGAAAGGCATGCCCGACGCGAAGATCACCACGCGCATTCTCTGGCTTGAAGGTCTTGAACCCGGCTTCAACCGCGGTGGCGAAGTCGATTCCCATGCGCGCTACATTTACATTCACGGAACCGGTGACGAAACCACGCTGGGCGACCCGGCCTCCTGCGGCTGCATTCATCTGGCCGCCAAGGATTTGATTCCATTGTTCAACGAAGTTCCCAGCGGCACGCTGGTTTGGATTGAGCGCTGACGCGTTTCGAAGGTGCGAATCAGAACATCGCGCAACTCTGCTTACGAGACACCAGGCTGTCGATCTTGGATGCGATCCAGTCGCAGTCATTTCCACAATGAAGTGAAAACTCGAGGGCGAGCTTTCAAGCCCTAAGGTATCAAACCCCCATGACGAAGGCGTAGTTCGAGTGGTAATTTTCTTCAAGAGGAACAAATGAAATGCGATGTGGATAATTGCTGGAACGAGGCGACCTGGCGGCCCATCGTCAATTTCTTTCCTGGGCGCGAGGACGAACCTTTCACGATGGAAATTGGCGCGTGCTTCTGCACCCGGTGCAAGAACGAAACGGATATCACGGTCGAGGAACTCTTGGATGAAGAGATGCAGGCACGAACACTGATCGTAGCCCAGCAAATGGGCGCGCCACCGCCGGATTTCAAGAATGCTCGTCTGGAATGGTTTCCATTGGTGGAATCCACCCTGCCGCCGCATCCGTGAGCCGAAAGTCCAGGGCTGCCCAGAAAACGGAAGAAACGGGATAGCACTCAGGGAATGCCCCAATTTCTTTCCCTCTCACCGCGAGCTAAGTTGACTTGGGATGCATCCAGAGCTGCCAATTCTTCTGATCGAAAAGGACAATGAGTACGTGACCGTGCTGGAGATTGCGCTGAAAAAGAACAACATCAACAATCAGTTGGTTCATGTCTCTGACGGCGAAGATGCCATCTCCTATCTCTGCGGAAGAAACCAGTATGCCGATCGGCAGAAATTTCCTTTCCCCATTTGGATCTTTACCGAGCTGCGCTTGCCC
>JBQCEJ010000575.1:0-13429 GCA_051960355.1 Verrucomicrobiota bacterium
AGCATCAGCCTGCAACTGGCGGGCACCAACAAGCTGATCAAGGCGGGCACCGCCACGCTGACCCTCAGCGCATCCAATTCTTACAGCGGCGGCACCTTGCTCAGCGCGGGAAACGTGAAGGTGGCCGTGACCAACGCCAACTCCGTCTTTGGGCTGGGCGACGTGACCGTCGCCAGCGGAGTGCAGATCTGGGATAATGTGGCGAGCGCGAGCGGCCGCGTTTGGAATAACAACTTGACCATTGCCGGTGACGGCGGCAGTGGAGCGGGAGCCGGGGCCAATACCGGCGTGATCTACTTGAACAGCGGCGTCGATCTCGTCCTGAACGGCACATTGACCTTGAGCGATGATTCACGCCTCACCGCCGCCAATTCAGTGAATGTCGGCTATGTCTTGAATGGCGATGTAAATCTGGATGCCTACACCCTGACACTGCGGGGAGGCTCGACTTCCCTCCAAACCGATTGGGCCATCAACGGCGACGTGAGCGGCGCCGGCGGCGGAGGGCTGGCCTGGAATGCTGGAAATCCCAATTCGATGCTGACCCTTTCCGGTTCCAACACTTACAGCGGCTTGACAACCAACAATGCAATTCTTTCGATCACCTCCACCAACGCGCTGCCGGGTTGGGACACCGCCGGAAGGTATTCCATTTCGGGCGCGGGCACTCTGGCGGTTGGCAATGATGTGGACGATTCCAGCATTCTGACAATTCTGGGAACGGGCAATCTCGCCGCCAATGCGAAGATTGGTTTTTACACAGCTGCGGGTGACCGCAACTGCCCGTTGAACTTGAGCGATACCGGTGCAGGCGCTCTCGGCGTGACCAAGGTCGCCAATAATACACTGACTCTTTCCGGCCTGAACACCTACACCGGCGTGACGAAAGTCAACGGCGGGGTGCTGTTGATTCCGGCCACTACGGCGCTGCCGGGTTGGGACACGGACGGACGTTATTCCGTTGCGAGCGGGGCAACTCTCGCGGTTGCGAATGCGGTGAGCGATGCAGACATTGCGACGATTCTGGCGACCACCAACTTTGTCTCCGGGGCGCGCATTGGATTCGACACCACCGCGGGCAATCGCACCTATCCCAATATCCTGGCCAATACTTCTGCGGGTTCCCTTGGCGTGCAGAAACTCGGGAATAACACCCTCACGCTCGCAGCCGTGAACACCTACAGCGGTGCAACGGTTGTCAGCGGCGGCGTGCTGACGGTGAACGGCAGCACGGCTGGCGGATCGGTTGCCGTCTCCAGCAATGCAACGCTTTCGGGTTACGGTCTGATCAAAGGCGCGGTGACCATTCAGGGCGGCGGCACCCTGAGCCTTGGCTCTTCCATCGGGGTGTTAACGATCAGCAACGGGCTGACGCTCCAAGCGAACAGTGCGACCGTGATGAAGCTGGCCAAAGGCAGTTCGCCGGCCAATGACCAAGTCGGCGGGATTCGAACACTGACCTATGGTGGCACGCTGACCGTCACCACCAATGTGGGTATGGCAGCGCTGGCGGCGGGAGACAGCTTCCAACTGTTCCAGGCAACCAACTTTGTCGGTTCGTTCCAGGCAACCAACCTGCCAGCCTTGGCAGCCGGGCTGGTTTGGGATACCAGCACTTTGAGCAACGGTGTGTTGAGCGTCGTTGCCTCCTCGGTGACGGTGCCGCCCCCGGCAGTTCTCACGAGTGCCACCCGATCTGGCAACAACCTCGTGCTGGTCTGGAATGGTGGGACGAATTCCTCCGGCACGTTGCTCACTGCCACGAACGTTGCACAGTCGCTGGCGACGTGGACCCCCGTTTGGACGAACGCCGTGGGAGCCGATGGTCTGTCCACCAACACACTGCCCATCAACTTGGGAGAGCCGAAACGGTTTTATCTCCTCTCAATACCTTGACGGAATGCAGATGAGCGCCAGCGTGGCTGGCGCTCATCGGTTCGGACTGATGACCTGATTTAGAAACCGAAAGCATTTATATGAAACCCGTGAAGCCGATGATCTGCAGGCGCGCCTGCCGCGCGTTTACCTTGATTGAATTGCTGGTGGTAATCGCAATTATCGCCATCCTCGCGGCCATGCTGTTGCCCGCGTTGAGCAATGCCAAGGAGCGGGCCAAACGAATTTCCTGCGTGAACAATCTCAAACAGTTTGGCTTCGCCCTCGCGATGTATGCTGGTGACAATCAGGACCGGGTTCCCACCAACAGCTTCACTGGGTTGGGGAGTCCGCCGTCGCTTTCTTACCTTCTGTTCGGCAGTCCGGGTTCGACCCGTGGAATGCGGGCCAATACCAGCGTCCCGGTGAACCATGGTTTTTATTACACGGGAGGTTATTTGAAACAGGGTCAAACATATTATTGTCCCAGTACGCCAGTTCCGACTGCCGAGGTCTGGGCCTACGAAACGTACATCGGCAGTGGCACGTGGCCTTCGGTGTCCAGTACCTCGGGCAGTCCTGCGGTGCGTTCAACGTACAACTACTATCCGCAGTCGGGGAGTTCGCTCAATGGGACAAACAGCTGGCGCGAGGCGGCAAAGAAGTATGCCGAATTGCGTTCCGACGCCACGGTGATGACCGATCTGATCCACCGGTATGACGTCGTGCCTCACTCCCAAAACCGGGCGCCCACCGCCCTGAATTCTCTTTGGGGCGATTCGCACGTGAGTATCAGCACCACCAAGGCGGCCTTCGATCCTGTTCTGTGGAATGCCGCGGCACTGCCTGCCGATCTGGGCCCCGGCAACAATGCTTCAGCATTTCTGACCGTCCTCAGTTTGCTCAAACCTTGAGACGTTTCGTCCTTTATCACGCGCTGTGGAATCCTCCGGACGATTCTCTTTCAACTAGATTGAATTCCCGCGCTCGTATGTCTGTCACTGAATGATCATCCTACAATAGCTATGCGAAGATACCGAACACTGCTCGTTGCCGCGGCCTTGGCCACATGGTGCCTCACCGCTCACGCCGACGTGAAACTGGCTCAACCTTTTTCCGATTACATGGTCCTTCAACGGGATTTGCCGGTGGCAATTTGGGGCCAGGCGGACCCCGGCGAAAAAGTGGCGGTTGAATTTGCCGGTCAAAGCAAATCGACTGTCTCTGCCGCCGACGGTCGCTGGATGATCAAGCTGGACCCACTCAAAGCGAGCGTCGAAGACCGCGTTCTGAGCGTCACAGGCAATAACACCCTAACGCTTCAACACGTGCTGGTCGGCGAAGTCTGGCTTTGCTCCGGCCAATCCAACATGGAAGTGAGCCTGGAACGGATCAAGACTTCGAGAGGAGGTTCCGCCGAATTTGAACAGGCGGGCAGGGAACGCATTGAAAAGGAATTGGCCGCGAGCACGCCGAACCTTCGCCTCTATCGCAATCCACTGCGCAAGGGCGCTTCCTCCAGCAGTGGCTGGAGCCAATGCGATCCTGGCACTTTGAAAAATCAGCAAGGCCTTCAAGGTTTCTCCGCAGTTGGATACTTTTTCGGAAAGGAACTGAGCCGGGAACTGCAGGTGCCGATCGGGCTCGTCGAGGCGTCCGTTGGTGGAACCACCGTTGAGACATGGACTCCGCCGACGGGCAAAAATTTTGTCGCGCTGGTGAATCCCATCGCGCCGTTTTCGCTGCGGGGTGTTATCTGGTACCAGGGAGAATCCAATCTGATTGCTGGGGATGATGCCGAAAGCTATCGCGACAAGATGAAAGCCTTGATCAACGGATGGCGTGAGCTTTGGCAGCGTTCGGACCTGCCGTTCTACTACGTGCAACTGCCGCCGATGGCCTATTCGAAAAGGCGCGACAAGGTGCGGCACACCGCGGAAGCCTTGCCGCAGATTCGGGAAGGGCAAGCGATGGTGCTGCGCCTGCCGCATACGGGAATGGTGATCACCACGGATCTGGCCGATGCGAATGACCTCCATCCGATGAACAAGTGGGACGTGGGAGCGCGCCTGGCGCGATTGGCATTGGCGCAAACCTATGGGAAAAAGGAGATCGTGTTCTCAGGCCCGGTTTACCAAAGCATGAAGCGAGAAGGCGGAAAGCTTGTGCTTGAGTTCGATCACGTGGATGGCGGGTTGGTCAGCAAGAATGCGAAACCGTTGGCGGGATTCCAGGTTGCGGGTATTGACCGGCAATTCGTCCCCGCCCAGGCGGTGATCGCCGGGAATACAGTGGTTGTCTCCAGCGAAACAGTGGCCGAGCCGGTTGCTGTTCGGTTTGGCTGGCACGAGGACGCGCGGCCCAATTTATTCAACCAGGCTGGCTTGCCAGCCGCGCCGTTCAGAACGGACAACTGGCCGGTGCCGGTCATAGTTCCAAACAACTCAACGAATTCAGAGGCAGCGCCGGTCACGGATGTTCCGAAATCTTGAGGTTGGCTGCATTCGGTGGACGCAAGGTGCTTCTAACCCGATCGGGTTACTTGTCCGGCTTGGCTCCGGTAAAGAGACTGTGGTGGCAATATCTGAAAAAATGGAAATGGGCGGACGCGAGGTCAGGGTTCGAGAGTCGGCGGTTGAACAGGAACTGAAATTGTGATGGTCGTAATAGGTCTCAAACGGGCAGTGTTGGCTGGGCGTCGGGAACCGGACTCTTTGCTGAGGTGGTTTTTCCGACTCTCATTCTTTTTGAGCCTGTGCCTCCTGACATTGGCCTCCGTAGCGGCGCCGCAGACTCAGGCTGTATTGAATCCGAACGCGGCGGTTTCGATGTCTCCCACCGCCTACCGGCCGATTGATGAACGCGCTGAATTTTCCCTGCTTTTGAGTGGCGTCTGGAAATTCAAGCTCGGCCCGGTGGACGCCGCGTTTTACAAGCCGGCCTTTGACGATCAGTCATGGCTTCCCATCAAAGTTCCAGGAAACTGGGAAATACAAGGGTTTGAACAACCGGCATACGGCAAGAAGCCTGCGGACACGGAAGGCTTTTATCGTCACCGCTTCACCACGCCGGCCGCCTGGACAAACCGGCGGGTTTTCATGCGTTTCGAGGGCGTCGGTTTCGGTTTCGAATTCTGGATCGACGGGAAACCTGTCGGCAGCTTCGCCAGCTCTTTCAACCGCAGCGAATTCGATGTAACCGATTTTGTCACGCCAGGCCGTTCGGCAGTCATTGCCGTGCGAGTCTCGCGTCGGGCAAAAGGCTGGGAATTCGACACCAACGATGATTGGGCGCTCTCGGGCATTCACCGCGATGTCGTGTTGTTCTCTTTGCCCGATGTGCACGTTCAGGATTATGTCGTGACCACGCCGGTTCGCGCGGATCTAAAGCAAGCCACTGTTCGGGTCAAAGCGCGGGTGGAGAGCTTCTCCGGAAAAACGGTGGCGGCGCCCTTCAAAGTACAGCTTCAAGATGATTCGGGCGCTGTGGTGGGTTCGTTCGTGAAAAACCTGACCGTCTCAGGACGTGCGGCCGCTGAGGTGGATGGCGAAGTGATCGTCTCAAACCCGCGGCTGTGGAATTCCGAATCTCCCACGCTCTACCGGCTGAACCTCGATCTGTCCGTGGCGGGTCAATCGGTTCACGAAATCACGCAACGCGTCGGACTGCGCGCGACCACGATTGAGAATGGCGTTTTCAAATTAAACGGCCAATCCGTGAAATTCCGCGGCGTCAATCATCACGATCTGCATCCCGAAACTGGTCGCGCCATGACCCGCGATCAATATCGCCAGGATCTGGAGTTGATGAAGGCGGCCAACATCACCGCCATCCGCATGTCGCATTACCCGCCGCAAACGGCTTTTCTGGATCTATGTGACGAGTACGGAATTTACGTGATTGATGAGGTGCCATTTGGCTTTGGCGAGCAACATCTGACGGACGAATCTTACGCCGACATTCTGGCCCTCCGTGCGACCGCGACGGTGAATCGCGACAAAAACAGAACTTCCGTGCTGGTCTGGACGGTGGGCAACGAGAATCCCTACACGCCGATGGTTTTGCGGACCGCGGGCCTGGTGAAGCAGCTTGATCCCTCCCGTCCGCGCTGCCTGGCGCATCCGACCGACAAATATTTTTTTCCGCTCCCGCCGGAGTTGGACATTCTGGCTCCGCATTATCTGGTCGCCCGTTCGAAGCCTGGCGAGGTCTCCGAACATCCGTTTCTGGATGACATTCTCAAGCGCCCGGACTGTGGCGCGCCTGTCCTGATGACGGAGTACGCGCATGCGGCCGGGACTTCGCTGGAAGATTTGAAACGCTGCTGGGAACTCATGCAAAGCAACGATCGTTTCATGGGCGGCTGCATCTGGATGTTCCAGGACCAGGGCATTTATCGTCAAATTCCCGATGGGCTTTACCCGGGATTGCCAAAGACAACAGATGCGGTTCCCGTGGTGATCAACCGCGTCAAAGCAAGCACGTGGGTTTCCAAAGATTGCGTCATTGACACGAGCGGACAGGACGGTGCGGACGGAATTGTCGATGCAGATCGCGTGCCGCAAAGTGATTTTTGGGCGGTGCGAAAAATCTATTCGCCCGTGGTCATCCCGATCATTTCCCTGTCGGCCAAGGCGGGCCGTCAGACGTTGAGCATTCCAGTTCAAAATCGATACGATTTCACAGATCTTTCCGCGGTGTTGGGCCGATGGGAATTGTACGTGGACGGCCAGAAAGTGCGTGAAGACGGGCTCACTTTGCGCGCGCCACCGCGCCAATCGACGACCTGTGAGTTGACCGTGAATCTTCCGGAACAACCGGAACTGCATGATCTTTTTTTGCGGTTCTCTTTTTGGGATGCGCGGCACCGGCCCATTTCGGAACATACGGTTCGCTTGCTGCCTGAGGCGAGGTCGGTGGCCACTTATAGCCCGTGGCTGAAGGCGGCGTCGACCAACCGCATTGTGGAGCAGGCGCGTGGAGCAGACGTGATTTTTGAGGCGGGGAACAGTCGGTTAGGCGTTAATTCGAAAACGGGCGCCGTGCGATTTGGTGTGGCGGGGCAGCCGGAGCTTGGATTCGAAGGACTCGCGTTGCGCGTTGGGCGCGTTCCGCAAATGTCTGAAGTCCGCGCATATCGTGAAATGGCGAACGCGACGTTTTGGACGCCGTATCTTCTCACCAATGCCACCTTGGTCGGTTTCAACCGTCAAGCGCTTACAGACGGTCGAATGCAGATCGACTTGAGCCTGCGATTCAACCGTCCCGACGCGGAATCAGATCAGGAATGTATCCTGGCCGATGTGCGTCTCACGCTCGCGCCGCAAGGGTGGTTGGATGTCGATTATACGCTCTCACCGAAAAATGCTTCCGGCTACTTGCTGGAGATTGGGCTGGCGCTGAAACTTGCCGTCGTCGAGAACCGGCTGACCTGGCTGGGTGAAGGGCCTTACGCCGTTTATCCCGCGCAGGCCGATGGCATGGAGCGCGGCGTTTATAGCGTTGTTCCAAAGCCGGACGCCATTGATCCGACCAACCGCATTTATCCCGGCAACCGCGCCGACGTTGATCTCGCGACCGTGACGGATTCTCAAGGCGCGGGGCTCGGAGTGGTTTGTCAGTCCGCGACGGTATCGGTGGAACCGGACGGCGACGCGGTATTTTTCAGCCATCTGGCCAAGGTCGCCGGCCATGGCCAGAAGCGGGCGGTTTCATCTGTTCATATCAATGCGGCTAAGCTTGAGCCCGTGAGTGGAAATTTGCGGTTGGTGCCGCTCGTCGCCCGGCATTGGCCGGCGTTGTTTCAATCAGTGCTGTCGAACCCGACGGATGGAGGTGCGGTCGCTTTCTTCGGCAAACCAGCAGCGGAAGGAGTTTCAAAACAGACTCCAGCGCCGAAGACGAAGGTTCGAAGCCTGGTTTCAGCCGAGCAGATCGCCCCGTAAGTGGCGGATTCATTGGTGTAATTGCAGCAGCCACAATCAATTTTCAGCTGGTCAGGATAGATGCTGAGGCGACTTTTCGAATTGCCTTCCACGCTCTCTCAGGACCTAATTTACGGCGCGGAATTTCGAAGATGATGAATGACACTGAGCCATCAATCGCAAAAAAATGTCAGTTCCTGTGGCTTTCCAAGGCATTGCCATGAGATTTGTTGTGCCCCAATTTTCTCCACATAAAAAAGTTCTCCTGTTTTTTTTCTGGGCATTGCTCGCGGGCACCGGCTTTTCAAATGCGGACGACGCTGACTCCCGTTTCTACGTCCGGGTTTGGCGGGTGGAGGAAGGATTGCCCAGCGGCAAAGTGCGATCCGTAGTTCAGTCGCTCGACGGTTGGATCTGGGTCGCGACGGCCGAAGGCGTGGTGCGATTTGATGGTTTGCGCTTCTCAGGATTCAAACAGGCTCCCGACAGTGCCCTGATGCAATTGCCGGCGCGGGCACTTTTTTCCATGCCAAACGGCGATATTTGGGTAAACACGGCGAAAGGCGGTCTTTTTCTGTGGCACGACAAACGTTTTAGAGTTGTCTGGCCGGATGATGATCAGTTGACAACCGGAAGTTTAATTCGGGACGTGGACAAAGTCGTGCAGGATGGTGAGGGGAATGTCTTTATTCTGGCCGGTGTGGACGTTTGGAAGTGCGCCGGAGATGCGGCGCCAATCCGCGTTGAGCACACACCCGCGATTGATTCGGTGTTGCAGCCAAAAGCGCCGCGATCGATTTATCCTAGCGGCGGACCGTGTGTTCTGCGTGATCGCAGCGGGAACACCTGGCGGGCTATCGGGAGCCATCTCACTGTGAGCGATGCCAACGGAGTGACTTCGCAGGTTGGTGTTCCCATTACCCAGCAGATCACCCAGATTTGTGAGTTGCAGGAGGACCGCGAAGGCAACATCTGGGTCGCGACGAGCGAAGGTCTGATGCAGGTTTGCCGGCGAATGGTGCAGACGATCAGTCTTGATGAATCGCTGGCCCGCAGTGCTGTGAGAGCTGTCATGGAGGATCAATCGGGGGGGCTCTGGGTGAGCACACGCGGAGGTGGACTGGCCCGCTGGACGCCGGAATCCGCAACTCAAATCGACATGAGCAGCATGGGAGCGGGGCGTGAAATCGTGGCGCTTGGCCAGGGCGCTGATGGAACGATCTGGGCCGCTCCCAACGTCGGCCCTGTGCTGAGGGTTCAAAATCAGTCCCTTCGGCCAGCTCCCTTTGATGGACCGCTCAAGGTCACCTGCATGGTCGAAGATCATCGTGGGCGCCTCTGGCTGGGCGACGCGCAAGGACTTTGGATCTGGAACGGGACCACGATCACGCGTTGCGCGCTGCCGACCTACAGCTTCAGCGCCATCGCGGTCGACGCGAGCGGCAGGGTCTGGGCCGCGACACGAAGCGGACTGCTTTTTCGAAGTCATGATCTTTCGGTCGAACGCGTCGGGCCGCCCGTGCCGGCGGCTCGTGGCATTTCCGGGCTGTTGCCGGATGTGGATGGCTCGGTCTGGATCAGCACCATCGGCGCTGGCTTGCATCATCTTGTCGGGGAGCAGTGCTTTACCTTTTCGGCAGAGCAGGGATTGCCAGACGAGCGGCTGACGTGTGTGCTCGATGATGAAGCAGGCCGGCTTTGGCTGGGTTCACTGGGCGGAATTTTCAACATCAACAAATCAGAGCTGACGGGACTCGAGCATGGTCGGCGGGTGACTGTGCCGTGGCAGGAATTCGATCGTTCCGATGGAATGCTGACGCGGGACTGTGTTGGTGGCCCGCAGCCTGCGGGCTGGCACGGGCGCGAGGGACAACTCTGGTTTTCCACAGCCAAGGGCGTCGTGCTGATTCGTCCGGATCGGCTGAAAAAAAACACCATGCCGCCGGTTGTCATTATCGAGCAGGTGTCGGTCAATGGCCGGATGACGCCCTCTTCCGGCCTGGTGCAGGCTGGTCCCGGGCGCAGCCGAATCGAATTTGTTTATACGGCTCTCAGTTTCACCGCCCCGGAAAAAACCCGGTTTCGCGCCCGGCTGCAGGGGCTTGGCGACTGGCAGGATATCTGGCATCAACGCCGCGTCGCCTACGATTCCGTTCCGCCGGGCATTTACCGGTTTGAGCTAATGGCCGCCAATCGGGACGAAGTCTGGAATCGAAATCCTGTGTCCGTTGCCGTCAAAGTATTGCCGCAATTCTGGGAGCGCACCTCGGCTCGCGCCAGCGCGGCGGTGCTCGTGTTGCTGGCCGCGATTGGCAGCGGCTGGGGAATTGCCCGGATGCGAATGAAACGCCGGCTCGCCGCGATTCAATTGCAGAGCGCGCGCGCCGCGGAGCGTTCCCGTATTGCCCGCGACCTGCACGATGATTTGGGCGCCAGTCTCACGCACATTTCGCTTTTTGCGAACATGGCGGCGGAACGGGAGCGTGGCGGGTTGGGTGCAAAAAGCGCCCTGCCTGAAATCGCCAACAAGGCTCAAGCCCTGGTGGGAACGCTGGATGAAATCGTGTGGGCCGTGAATCCGCGGCATGACACGCTCGCCTCCATGGCCGAGTATCTCAGCGCCTGCGCGGCGGAACTGCTGGCTTCGGCCGGCATGGGGCTCCATCTCGATGTGCCCCGCGAGTTGCCCGAGGTCACCTTGGACGCGGAGCGTCGCCACAACATTTTCCTGGCTGCCCGTGAGGCGTTGAATAATGCGGCGAAGCATTCCGGGGCCAGTGAAGTGCGCCTGAAATTGCGCGTCATGGGAAATCGAATCGAAATCACCATCGCTGACAACGGGAGCGGATTCAGCACGAGCGCGGCCAGCACCGGTGATGGGTTGCACAATCTGCGTGATCGCCTTTCCCGAATTGGGGGTGATTGTTCGATCGAAAGCCAATCGGGATGCGGGACCACGGTTCACCTCTCACTGTCTTTGCTCGGCACGGAACACTCAAAGTCTTAACTCGTCCTATGACAAAAATTGCCATCGTTGAGGATAACGCTCGTTTGGCGCTCGACCTGAAGAGCATCGTGGAAAGCACTCCGGACTGTCACTGCGTCGGCGTCTGGCACAGCGGCGAAGAAGCGGTGCTCAAGCTGCCATTGTTCGAGCCGGATGTCGCGTTGATGGATATCAATCTCCCAGGGATTTCCGGCATTGAAGCCACGCGCCAGTTGCGGCAGCAAATGCCGGAGCTTCAGGTCATCATGGTGACGGTCTATCGCGACTTTGATAAAATTTTTGATGCGCTCAAAGCCGGCGCATGCGGTTATCTGCTCAAGCGATCGTCACCCGAAGAGGTCCGTCGAGCCATCGCTGACGTGCGCGTGGGCGGCGCGCCAATGACCGCGGAGATTGCCCGGCGTGTGGTCGAAGCGTTTCGTGAACCGGCAAAGGCGAGCGAATCGGTGCAATTGACGCAGCGTGAAAGAGAAGTTCTCGATCTGCTCAGCCAGGGCCGGGCGAACAAAGATATTGCCGAGCGTCTGAACCTGAGCACGGAGACCGTGCGCGTGCATCTTCAGCACATCTACAAAAAACTTCACGTGCGTTCACGCACGGAGGCGGCCCTCAAGTATCGGGAAAGTGCGGAACACCGCCGCGCCGGTGGCGGCGACGGGCGGTGATTCTCCGATCCATTCGGGTTGCAGAATTATTTTATTCAGATCGACGCCGTTTATGCGGCCAAAGAGCCGCAAGTTCACTGGGAGTCTGCGAAAACAGGGGGTGGTTAACCGCTTCGGGTTATTTACGCGCCAAACTTTCTTCGCGTAAGGTGCTCCTCGCATTCCCAAACCAACCTCCCAAAAACCGATATGAACTGCGTTTTTGTCCGGACTCCTTGCACTCCTCCCCAACCGGCTTCTCAAAAGCCTCCTCGTACGCTGGCCTATCGCATCGCGATGCTTCTTCAATCCCACGCGCTGATTGCCCTCGCCCTTGCGATGGCCGTTGTGGCGCCAAACAATCTCCATGCCGAGCGTCAGATGGAGAAATTGGGACGCGGAGTGGTTGCCCTGGTGAAAACCGACGGAACTATTTATGTCGGTTGGCGACTGTTGGGAACGGATCCCGAAAACATCGGGTTCAATCTGTATCGAACGGCGAACAGCGGAACACCAATTCAACTGACCACGAACCAAACGGTAACCACCGATTTCGTCGACACCACCGCGAACCTCAGCCAGACGAACCGCTATTTCGTCCGACCCGTGATCGGCGGTGTCCTCGGGGCCGCGAGTGGATCGTTCACGGTTCCGGCCAATGCGCCGGTGCATGACAGTTATCTGTCCATTCCACTCACGTTTGATCCAGGCGATCAGGTCATCCAGGATCAAGGGCAGAACATGTACGTAGAGGTCGGCGACTTAGTTGGCGACGGCGAATACGAATACCTCCTCAAATGGGCGAACAATCCTTACACGGATGTGGGCGATCCCGTCGCCTGCACGGATACTTACAAGCTGGATGCCTACAAACTGGACGGGACGCGATTGTGGCGGGTTAATCTGGGTTGGAACTTGATGTGCGGCCCGGAATTTTCACCCACGGTTGTCTGTGATCTGGATGGCGACGGCATTGCCGAGATCATCACGAAAACGGCCGAAGGCACCACCGATGGAACCGGCATTACGATTGGTGACACGGATGGCGACGACATCACGGATTATCGTCCGACATCCGGAAGTCCCGTGATCACCAATGGCCCGGAGTTTTTGTCCGTGTTCTCAGGTGCCACCGGCAAGGAACTGGCGCGGGTCCCGTGGATTGCGCGCGGCAATCTTGCAGACTGGGGCGATGCCACCGGCAACCGTGGCAACCGGAACAACATGACGGTCGCCTGGTTGGACGGGCATGGACCCAGCATCGTCATGTGCCGCGGAATTTACGCGCGAATGAAAATGGAAGCTTGGAATTTCCGGAACGGTCAACTGACCAATCTGTGGAAGTGGGACAGCGCCACCGACCCGTTGTATCAGCAATGGCAGACGGAACAGGGTGTAACGGAAGGAAAAGGCTCGCACATGATCCGTTCGGGCGATGTGGATGGCGATGGTCGCGACGAGGTGCTGCGCGGGTCGCTGACCATGGGGCCGGACGGTGTGCCGCTCTACACAAAACCGACGGGGCATGGCGACGAGATGAGGTTTGGAGATTTGGATCCAGATCGGCCGGGGTTGGAAGTGTGGATGGGTTATGAAAATCCGCCCAATCCAATCAACGGAATGCAACTCTATGACGCCGCGACCGGCGACCCGGTTTGGGGCATTATTACGGGCACAAGTGTCGGCGGCGACGCGGGCAAATCTCTGGCGGCTCCGTTCAATCTGAATGCCCGTGGTTTTCAATTCTGGGGTTGGGACGGAACCTATGACCGTGACGGGAAACTGTTGACCACCGCCCAGCCTGGGACTCGGCATGAGGTCTGGTGGGATGGCCAGTTAACCCGAAACCTGGTGGACGAGGCCAGGGTTTACACTTGGAACCTTGCCACACACGTGACCAGCAACGTCTTCAGCGGAGACGGTTATGGATATGCCGGCACGGCGGATACCTTGGGTGATTGGCGCGAGGAAATCATTTC
>JBQCEJ010000576.1:0-2755 GCA_051960355.1 Verrucomicrobiota bacterium
CGTATGGGTGTAGGCGGCGGCGTTCAACACGATTACCTCAAACTTGCCCTTGGCCTGTTGAACCCAAGCCACCAACTCCCCTTCCAGGTTGGATTGGCGAAAATCGATTTCCAAACCGAGCTGGCCCGCGCGTTCCCGAACTTTGGCTTCGATGTCAGCCAAAGTCGCCCGACCATAAACGTCCGGCTCGCGTTGACCTAAAAGATTCAGATTGGGGCCGTTCAGGAAAAGAATCTTCATCGGGTCGGGAGGCTAAGGAGCGGACACCGCTTTGTCGAATCGATTTCCAACCATGCCCAACAGGCAACCTCCGAGCGTAAACGCGATCCAGGCCAAACCCGGAATGTACAAACCGAATTCACTCAAGCCTTGGATGAACCAACCCAGTAAGCCGAGGAAAACCGCGAATCCCAGCGGTTCCCTCCGGGCCCAGACCCGCCGACCCAAGACGACCAGCAACCCGGTAATCCAGAGGGCGTAGCTAATTCCACCCACGAGTCCCGAATCGGAGAACTGTTCGAGGTAATCGTTGTGGGTGAGGCGTGCCATTTCCGCCTCGGGCGACTTGAGCTCTGCATACGGACGCTGAAACGTCCCCGGACCGGTGCCGCCAATTGGATGCCGCAGAGTGGTTTGGACAGCCGCGTGCCAATAATCGAATCGCGCGCCAATGCTCGTGGCACCGGAGGCGAAGTAGTTGTGAAATCGAACTGCGAACACGCTCAGACCGAGAATCAAAACGAACCCCAGCAGGAACCACTTCAACCGCGCCGAGCCGTTCAGTCGAAACAACCAAATGCCGATCAGCACCACCGCAATCAGCCAACCCGATTTGGATCCCGTCCAAACCAGACCGGCCAGCCCCAGAAAAGCCGCCAACCCAATCACCGCCAAGCGGACTGGTGATCTGAATCGCAGTGTACTGCGAACCGCCAGAACCATCGAAAGTGGAAACAGCAGCAAGATCGCGCCTGCCAGGGCATTCGGATAAACCAAGGTTCCAAACGCCCTGCCTTTTTCGTATTTGCGCAAAATCAACGGGTTGGCGACGTCCACTCCATTGATTTTGACGATCGTCCCATCCGCCTTGAGGCTCAAGACGGTCTCCGGCGGCAGATTCGTCCACCCGGCGCGCTCGCTTTCGATCAGAAAACGTTTGCCCTCAGGAAATTCGATCAGCTTCTGATCCACCGCGCGCACCAGGCAAAAGGAAAAAGCGGCGAGAATTCCAAAGAGCAGGAATCGAAGCCAGCGTTCCTTCCCCAAAACCACAGCGCCCAAAAGGAAACACAAAACGCACCCGGCAAAATGCCAAATGGTGGCGAAGGTCAACGCGCGATCCACGGTTTGAGTGGCTGAGACGAGTTGCCAGCCGAACCAAACCAACGGCAAAATCCAAAGCCAGCGTGGTCCGGGCCAACTTGGCTGGCGGGTAAACGCCAGGAGCAATCCGCCAATCGCCAGTGGAATCAGAAACCAAATGCTCCAACTCGGCGGCCAGGCGTAGGACCGAAATTCTGAAAGCGACGTCGGTGCGCTGATCTTGGAATCGAGGATGATCGGATTGCCAAACTTGATCAGGGCCAAGCCGAGAAACAGACCAAAGATCAAAGCGAACCCATCCGTCCCCGAGAAGCGCGCGAAACTCGCGTCAATTTTTCCCGCGGACGTTGAAGCATTCCCAGCGGTTCCAGCCACTCGAGCGCGATTGGATTTTTTCTCAGCCTTCATGGAAACGCTGGATCAGCCCGGGCTACAGGTGCAGCTTCAGCAATCCCACTTCCAAGGCCAAGGCTTCCTGGACATTCGTGTAGAGCAGTCGCTGCGTGGCTTCGATCACTTGAAGGTTTTCCAAAGCCTGAGCCGGAGTGATGCGCCGCGCCACCTGGCTGCCGTTCGTCAGTTCGGGAAAATTCAACAGATCCCGAGTGCCAGAGAGCGTTTGCAGCCAGATATCCCTCAACCAACGCTGCACAATGAGCAACAGATCCGTCCGTTGCCGCCGGTATTCCGCCTCTATTGAAGCGGATAATTCATCTTCCCATTTGTCGCGCAGAGATTTCTCGGCGTCGTCGTACCGCTGCAAGGGCGAACGGGCGGTCAGGTTTTCCTCAATCGCCGCTTTCATTGCGCTCAGCTTTTGCAGCAACACATCCATCAAGCGATAGCGACCCAAGAGGCTTTTCTGTTCCGAAGCCGCCATGTCGCTAAAAGCTGCCAGCCACTCCATTTGCGCGGGTGGCAAAGGCCGCGGACCGTCGCCGGCAAAGTTCAATCGCAGACAACGCGACAAAATTGTTTCCAAAAGCCGCTGCGGTTCGGTGGTCAGTAGAATCAGAATCGACTTGGACGGCGGTTCCTCCAACGTCTTGAGAAACGCGTTGGCCGCCTGAGTGTTCAGTCGATCCGCGGCGACGATGACGGCGGTTTTGTATTCCGCTTCGGTGGGTTTCAGATTGATGTCGTGCATCAGATCGCGCATCTGCTCGACACTGATGATGCGCGACTTGGAGTCCGACCGGACCCAATGAATGTCCGCGTGATTGGCGTTCTCGATCTTCCGGCAGTTGAAGCATTCGTCGCAGGAATCAATCGCCGCCTGATTCGCCCCGCGCACCGGATTCTGGCAGTTCAAGACCTTGGCCAAAGTCCGTGCGAGCGCTTCCAACTCCTCAATCTGGTGACCGGTGAAAAGGTACGCATGCGCCAATCTCCCCCGCTCCAGTGAACGCTGGAGCAACTGCACGCCGAGTTG
>JBQCEJ010000577.1:0-2667 GCA_051960355.1 Verrucomicrobiota bacterium
ACATAGTGCTTGAGCGTCGGCATATCGAAAATGGCGCGATAGGGGGCCACATCCCGCGCCTCAAGCATCAGGTTGGTGATATTCGAGGGCAACGTAAGGTAACCACCCCCGTCGTCAGTCAGCCTGAACTTATAGGAATTGATACCGAGATTCGTGAGCACCTGGGCGCCCTCAACCAGCAGGTTGTTCGTGGTGAACTGATACTTGCCACCAATCAACGTGGTGCTCATCCGGCAGTTGTATCGGTCCACATCCGGGTCGGAAAGTGTCGCCGCCCGCGCGCCCGGCAACATGGCCCAGACCGCCGCGCAGAGAAATAGGGCTTTTGACTTTTTCATCGCAAAATGGGCGCCAGGCCATGGTCGCCAGAAAAAAATGGCAGCGCCCCGAGCAGAAAGGCGCTGCCATCTCCGAATCTTAACGCGACCCGAGCCTCAAGGGGTGCTGAACAGATAAAACCGCTGCGGTTTGTTGGTTGCTCCCGCATCGTTAATGATGAATGGGCTCGTGGTGATGGTGCCGTTGGTCAGCAAAGTCCAGGTGCTGCTCACGGGAGTCAGCGCCAGATTAGTGGTGGCCCAGAGGCTGTAGGCCGTGCCCACGGCACCGGTGGCGGTCAATGAGATGCTGCCGTCCAATTGGCGGCTGATGCCGCCAGGCGCGAAACTCGGCGGCACCGCCGAACCGACTGTGGCCACCTCAATGCTGCCATCAATGGCCAAACGGTTATTCCAAGTCACGCCCGCGCCGCCGCCCGAAACCGTCAATGTGCCGCCACCGCTCAGCGTGTTGCCGTTGAAGGGATAAAATTTCTGGCCCGCGACCAGCGCATTGGAGCCAAGGTTGTTGACCGTCACCGTGCCCGTGCCACTGCTGTACCGGGAGCCGCTCACCAAAACCATGCTGTTGGAGAGAGCGAGCGACGTATCCACGTTGACCACCAGATTGCCGTTCAAATCCAAGTTGCCAGTCACGGTCAGGATGCCGGTCCCAGCATTACCCGGGTCAATGGCTGCGCCGCTGTTCACGGTCACGTTGCCAGCAATCGTTCCGCTTCCACCCAGCTTGCCGGCGGTGACCGTCGTGGGGCCGGTATAGGTGTTTGCACCGTTCAAATAGAGTGTGCCGTTGCCGCTCTTGGTCAATCCGCCGTCAGCGCCGCCCAAGCCGGAATCGTGCAGAAGAGCTTGCTGGATGGCTACGGCGTAACCACCGTCATCCACAATCAGCCCGTTGGTGCTCATCCATGCCGAGGTGAGATTCGTGACCCAGTTGCTGTTGTCGGAGCCAGCGGCCAAAGTGCCACCGCTGAAGATCGCGTAGGAAGCGCCCGCGCCGCCCAAGATGGATCCGGCGGAAATAAGCGTCCCGCCGTAAAGGTTGAGCGTGCCGGTCGCGCCGGAATTCTCGCCCAAGATCAACCGGGAGATGGCGTTCGTAATCTGGCATTGTCCCCCGCTAATCGTCAGCGTGCCGTTCCCCGCCGTTCCGAGCTGAAGGTCACCCCCCAGCTTAACATCATTGGTCCCGCCGAATGTCAAAGTGCCGTTGCTAACATTGGCGTAGCCCGCACCCTTGACGCCGATCCAGGCAGGGTAAGTGGCGTTGAAACTCAGACTTCCGCCTTTGACATTGAGGGAGGACGTTGCAGCCGCATTATCCGCAATCGCGACGCCGGAAAAATTCCCATTGCCCGAGACCCAGTCAATTTCCGAGGTCGCACCAAACAAGCTCGAATCAAGCTTGCCACTGGCGGACACCGAACCGCCGACGCCCAAATCAAAAACCATGGTCCCTGCCTGCGGAAACGTATCCGCCCAAGCGCTGCCGCTGTTGCTGAAAGTAACGCTGCTGCCCGCCACGATGTTAAACAAGCCACCGGCGGAAGCCATGATCCGGTTGGTCACCACATAGCTGTCAGGACGATTGAAGGTGAGCTTGCCGCCGTTGTTGGTCACGGAGTTGACTCCCAGATCGCCGGAGCCTGGAGTGGAACCGTCACCGACCTGGATCACTCCCAGCGGGTTGATGACATAGCCGCTCGACGGCGGCGTTGTGGCACCCGAAACAAGCTGAAGTTTGCCGCCTGAAACAATGGTTGGCGCGGTATAGGTGTAGCTGCCGAGCATTTGGAGAGTGCCGGCACCCACCTTAACGAGTCCGCGCGATCCGGTCAGGTCACCGATCGCTGAAGCATCAACCGCCGCCCCGCCGTTACCGGAAACAGCGATGGCCACATTCTTGCCGGCCGCATCAAAAATGGTGCTTGAACTGATGATCGCGTCGAAGTCGGGTTGCGTAATGCTGGAATCGGACCCCAAGCGCACGCCAAAGGCCGCGCCGTTGCTGACGGTGAGACTGCCGGTCAGGTAACCGGGCACGGCGGTGGGGCTGGCCATGCAAATCGCGCCCGACTTCACCACCGTGGGTCCGGTGTAAGTATTGTTGCCGCCCAAGGTCAGCGCACCGATGCCGCTGACAGTCACGCCGCCGTCGGTTGCGCTGTCCAGCGTGTTGGTTGAGTGCAGAATGTCGTGCATGACACCCAAATTGCCCAACGTGGTATCAAAAATCGCGCCCCCGTCGCGGGCATATACGCCGCTCAAGGCTTGGAAGGGTGAATCCGCACCGAACATAAGATTTTCCTGATCGCTATTGGCCTTCAGC